>CAMDWF010000157.1 GCA_945878795.1 Synechococcus sp. UW140 | reverse complement strand
GACCACGCCGAACATGGCGGCGCCCTGTTGCTTGGGGTCAATGGCATCTGCGTAATCGGCCATGGCAGCAGCAAGGCCCTCTCTGTCGTCAGCGCCCTGCGCCTGGCCCACTCCGCCGCAAGCCATCGCGTTATGGATGACCTCCATGACCTGGGATCGACCCCGCAACCTGCGGCTACCTGTGGTTGACTGACCCAACGATGGGCTGATCCTCAGTGGTGCTCAGCGCGACTGAATTGACCAACCTCCCCCAGCTCCTGCCCCCCCGCGGCATGGAATTGGTGGCGTGTGGTAGCTGCCTGCCGCAGAGCGTGGTAAGCAACGCCTTGCTCAGCAGCCGGGTTGACACCAACGACGACTGGATTCGTGATCGCACCGGCATAGGCAGCCGCAGGATCGCCTCAGAAGCCGATTCCCTGACCAGCCTGGCCAGTGACGCCGCCCAAGCCGCCCTGGATCTGGCGGGCTGGCGGGCCGAAGACCTGGATCTGATCCTTTTGGCCACCTCCAGCCCCGACGACCTGTTCGGCACCGCCCCCCGGATCCAGGCAGTCCTGGGGGCCGATCGGGCTGTGGCGTTTGATCTGACTGCGGCCTGCAGCGGCTTCCTGTTCGCTCTGATCACGGCCGCCCAGTTCATCCGGGGCGGCAGCATGGACAAGGTGCTGGTGATCGGCGCCGACCTGCTGAGTCGATGGGTGGACTGGGATGACCGACGCACCTGCGTGCTCTTCGGCGACGGGGCCGGGGCCGTGGCCCTGCAAGCCTGCCCTGCCGAGCAGGATGGCCTTGTGGCCTTCCGCATGCGCTCAGATGGCCAGCGCAACAGCTGCCTCACCCTGGCCCGCAGTGGCGCCCGCCTCCCCCTGGTCGGAGACCTCTCCCGGGAGGTGGGGGGCTTCGGCACCATTGCCATGAATGGCCAAGAGGTGTACAAATTCGCCGTCCGCGAAGTGCCGCTCGTGCTGGCCGACCTGCTTGAGCAAGCGGGCCTGGGGGCGGAGCAACTCGACTGGCTGCTGCTGCACCAGGCGAATCAGCGGATTCTTGACGCCGTGGCCGATCGCTTCGCGGTCCCCCGAGAGCGGGTGCTCACCAACCTGGCGGCCTACGGCAACACTTCCGCCGCCACGATTCCCCTGATGCTCGATGAAGCCGTACGCGATGGCCGAATCCGGCCCGGCCATCTGATCGCCAGTAGCGGTTTTGGGGCGGGCCTGAGCTGGGGTGGGGCCCTCCTGCGCTGGAGCGGTCCACCCCCATAACCAGGGAACCAGACCGAAGGGCTGGGCCGTAATCTCCTGCCGGTAAGTGGACATGAGGGTGGATGGCAGTTGCCTGGGTCTTTCCTGGACAGGGCTCGCAGAAACTGGGCATGGCAGAAGGGGTGCTGGATCTTCCCGGCGCCGCCCAACGCTTTGCTTTGGCCTCCAAACGGCTGGGACGGGATCTCCTGGCCATCTGCGCCGGCAGCGATGACGCCAAGGGGAGCGGCCCCTCCGACCTCAACGACACCCGCAACACCCAGCCGGCACTGTTTGTGATCGAGAGCCTGCTGGTGGATGCCATGTGGGCCAAAGGCCCGCAGCCCGCCCTGGTGGCGGGCCACAGCCTGGGGGAATTGGTGGCCCTCTATGCCGCCGGCGTGTTCGACGCCGACACCGGACTCGCCCTGATGCATCGGCGCAGCGAACTGATGGCCGCGGCCGGCGGTGGCGCGATGACCGCCGTGATGGGTTTTGACAGGCCCCAGCTGGAACAGCTGGTGGACGCCACCGAAGGGGTGGTGATTGCCAATGACAACAGCGAAGCCCAAGTGGTGCTCTCCGGCAGACCTGAAGCCGTGAACGCGGTAAGCGCTGCCCTCTCCAGTAAGCGGGCTATCCCTTTGGCAGTATCCGGCGCCTTCCACTCACCCTTCATGGCCCACGCCGCAGCTGCTTTTGCCTTGGATCTGGATGCGGTGCCCTTTGCCGAAGCCTCCATACCGGTGCTGAGCAACACCGATCCCAGTCCCAGCACCGATGCCGGCTTGCTCAAGCAACGCCTGCTCCTGCAAATGACCACTGGGGTGCGCTGGCGGGAAACCATGGAGCAGTTCGGCCGCGAAGGCATCGATGAGGCGGTGGAGATCGGTCCGGGCAACGTGCTCAGCGGGCTGATCAAGCGCGGTTGCCCAGGTCTCCGCTGTCGCCAGGTCGCCTCGGCGACGGACCTGGGCTAGTGGGCGTGCCAGCCCCCCTGGCCCAGCGGCGACTCGAGCGCCCGGCGCTGCTGGGCAGCCCCCAACCGGACCTGGGCTACACATTGATAAGCAGCCTGTTGGTCTGGCCGATCTACCGAATTCTTCTCCGTGGCCACACCACCGGCCTGGGCCATGTGCCCCGGATCGGAGGCCTTGTAGTGGTCGCCAACCACGGCTCCCACCTTGACCCGCCGCTGATCAGCCACGCCATCGGCCGCCCCGTGGCCTTCATGGCCAAGGACGAGTTGTTCCGGGTGCCCCTTCTCGGGCCCCTGATAAAAGCCTGCGGGGCCTACCCCGTTGCCCGCGGTGCCAGTGACCGGAAGGCCCTGCGCACAGCCAGTGAACGGCTGGCCCAGGGCTGGGCCACCGGGGTGTTTCTCGACGGCACCCGCCAGGACGATGGTCGGGTCCACGCACCCCAACCAGGGGCGGCCCTGCTGGCGGCAAGGCTGGGGGTGCCCCTCCTGCCGGTGGCAATCCTCAACAGCCACCGGGCCCTGGGCCGCAGCGGGGGTCTCCGGTTTGTTCCTGTACACATCCGCATTGGCTCCCTGATCCCCCCACCCACCTCCCGCCGTCGTGGAGACCTGGACGCCACGACACAAGCCCTGCAGCGAGAAATCAACGACCTTCTCGACGCCGGTCCTATCCAGACCAAGCGATTCGAGCCCCCTAGGGCCCCAGGGACCGCAACCGCCCTGCCGCCCACCCCCTCAGATCGCGGCCACTGATCACCCACAACAGGGCCCGGGCCCCGTCCCCCCAGACCTTGCGCCTACCTTCCACCACACAGAACTGCCCGCAGGACACGGGCACCGGCGTGAGCTGAATGCCCCGGCTGCCTGCCACGATCCGGCCCACCAGGAGGGCCCTTTTCATGTGGTCACTGCTGGTGACTAGCAGGGCATGGCGGATCCGGGCCCGGCGCAGGTCATCGACCAGCGAGGTGAAATTAGTGAGGGTGTCCCGAGCCCGGTAGTCCAGTTGCACCTGATCCGGCGCCAGGCCCTCCCGCTCCCGGAACAGCCAATGGGCATATTCAGGGTTGCTGCCGCCGCTGACGATCACTGGCAAGCCGCCCTCATGGGCCAATCGGGCAGCGACAATTTCCCGCTGGGTGTCGCCACCCAACACAAGAATCATCTGGGGAGGAGGTGGAGAGGGCCACCACCACCCCCGCGACAGCCACAGCAGGACAACCCCTCCCACCAGCAGGAGCCTGGCAGGGCAGCGGCTGCGCCGGCGGCTGCGGGGGCGGGGGCGGGCTCGAACCTGGGGATCACGGGCGATCCGATTCGGCGCAGGCGGGCGCAGGGCCCGCCGGGACGGAACAGTCCGGCTCAAGGACGCCCAACCTCGACCGGACTGGTGGGGTAATGGGGCAAAACCGGTTGCCATGGTCCGGGCCTTTGGGCCAGGGCCGCCGCCTGAGAATGCCGCAAGAGCTGCTCAACATCTTGTGGCATGAGGGCCACGGCCGGGTGCCGCAGTGCTGCCCCCATCGCCTCCTCCAGATCAGCTTCGCTGCGATACAAGCGGGGAACCTTCACTTCGGCCACACCACCCGGGGTCAAACCATCACGGCCATAAAGGCCTGCCACCCATCCATGGCGCGGCAGCTCCTGAACCAGGGCAACGGGAGCGGATCCTGGGTTTTGATCGCCGGCCAAAACGCGCTGGGCCATCAAATGGAAACTGCCGACCCCATCAAGAGGAATCCCCAGTTGTTGAGCCAGGGTGCGGGCCAGGGTCACGGTGAGTCGGGTGCCGGTGAACCCTCCAGGCCCTGTCGCCACCGCCAAGCGGCCCAGGGAGGGCCAGGCCCCTGCGGGCAGGACCTGCTCAATGGCGCCGAGGAGACCACTGGAAAGGTCACGCCCCCCAGGAAAGATCGCCAACAAAGGCCCCTCGCCCTGGCCTAGGGGCTGTAAACCCACCCCCAGCAGGTCACTGCTGCTGTGCAAGGCCAACAACCAACGACAGGATTGAGGCGCTGCGGTCGTCATACGGGCAAGACCTGCCCGGGCCGCAGGCGGCTCCAGCGTCCCAGCTCGCTGCGGAAGTCAGCGCAGGCGCGCACATCCCATTCCACTCCCACGCCTCCGTCCGGCAGATCCCTGACTTGTACGTGAATACGGGGCTCGCGGGGCTGCCAATCCGGGGCTGGGCTGAGATGGGGTGCCCCATGCTGACGTTCGACGGCGTGGTAGGCCTGGCATCGGTCGACCCAGTGGCAATCGACACATATACACATGCCGCAAGACCCCGATCTTGGTTCCATTCTGACCCAGCCCCTGGGGGATCAGGCCAGGGCCCTGTGGCAGCTGCTCGACCCCACCCAATGGCCGATACCGTTTCAGGATCTGCCCCAGGGCAGTGCCCTGGTGGGGGGAGCGGTGCGGGACGGCCTGCTGGGGCGACTGGCCACCAGGCCAGACCTTGATCTGGTGGTACCCGTGGAGGCGATCGACCTGGCCCAGACCTTGGCCCGACGCCACGGAGGGACGGTTGTGATATTGGACAGGGACCGCTCCATCGCCCGGCTTGTACTCCGCGGCTGGACCGTGGATCTGGCCCGGCAGGAGGGGCCCACGCTGGAGGCGGACCTGCGGCGGCGCGACTACAGCCTCAATGCCATCGCCCTGACCCTGCCTCAGGTCAGGGCAGAGGCCGTCCTGGTCGATCCCTGCCATGGACTCCAGGATCTGGCTGCGGGCCGCCTACGCGCCCTCAGTGAAGCCAATCTGCTGGACGACCCCCTGCGGTTGCTCAGGGGCATGCGACTGGGGGGGGACCTGGCGCTTTCGATCGATCGCCAGAGCGGGGGTTGGATCCGCGAGCACCGGGGCCGACTGACCCAGGTGGCTCCAGAACGGGTACTTGCCGAACTGGAGCGCATGGCCGCTAGCCGCTCAGGGCAGCAAGGTTTGGCCTTGGCCCTGGACTACGGCCTGCTGGAACCCTGGCTGGCTGGCGACGCCCACCTCCTGGTGGCGGATCTTCCATTGGAAGCACTGACGCCGGAACAGGCCCAAGCCCGGGGCCTCTCGCCAGACGAAGCGCTCGCAGCCCTCCCCTTGGCGCGACTCGCCCTGTTGTTCGACACTGCCAGCCTGGTCCGACTCCAGGCCAGTCGTCGCCTCCAAAAAAGGGTCGGCAGCCTGCACCACTGGTTGAACCATCTCCAGCGGCCTGGGATCCGTGGCGTCCTGGAGAGGCTGGCTGAGGACGAGCGCCTCAGCCTGCAGATCGATCTGGAGTCGGACCTTCCCGCCCTGCTGCTCCATCTGGAGTGCCGCCAGGCCGAAACGGCCATGAAACGTTGGCGCGACCCCGACGACCCCCTCTTCCACCCCGCTGCCCCCATGGACGGCCATACCCTGCAACAGCAGCTGCAACTTCCGGCCGGGCCCCTGCTGGGCCAGCTGTTGCACTACTTGAAACGGGAACGGGCCATGGGCCGACTACCAGCCCAGAACCATGACCAGGCATTGATCCGCACGAAAGCGGCAGGCTGGCTCGAGGCGAGGGCAAGGGGGGGGGTGGCGTGATTAACTAACTGACGCAATGGCGTG
>CAMDWF010000156.1 GCA_945878795.1 Synechococcus sp. UW140 | reverse complement strand
ACCAGTCCCATCAGCCGCAGCCGGGCCGGCTGATCGCCAGCCCAAACCTCGGCGGGCCGGCGCAGCCGGCCGATGACCCAGCCCATCACCTGGACCGGATGGAGCCAGACTCGCGGATCGCCCACCCGGCGATCCAGAAGGCAGGCCCCGGCCACAAGGGCAAGGCCCTGGGGCCAGGGCAGCAAGGCCGCCATCAGCGGCGCAGCAGTGGCCGGTTCAGGCGGCCCGCAGCCAGCTGAACATGGAACGCAAACCGGTACCCACCTGCTCAATGGGATGTTGGGCATCCCGTTGGCGGATCCGATCCATTTCGGGCTTGCCGGCCTCGCACTCCGCCACGAAGTTACGGGCAAAGGTGCCGTCCTGGATGTCGGTGAGGATGCGCTTCATCTCCGCTTTGGTGTCGGCGGTGATCAAGCGGGGCCCACTGACGTAATCGCCATATTCGGCGGTGTTGGATATGGAATCGCGCATGGCGGTGAGGCCGCCTTTGACCATCAGGTCAACGATCAACTTGACTTCGTGGAGGCATTCGAAATAGGCCAGTTCGGGCTGGTAGCCCGCTTCAACCAGCGTTTCGAAGCCTGCTTTCACCAGCTCGCTGAGGCCACCGCAAAGCACCGCCTGTTCGCCGAAGAGGTCGGTTTCGGTTTCTTCCTTGAAGTTGGTTTCGAGGATGCCGGCTCGGGTGCCGCCAATGGCCTTGGCGTAGGCCATGGCCAGGGGGCGGGCCTGGCCCGAGGCATCTTGCTCAATGGCGAAGAGGGCGGGGACGCCCTGGCCGTTCTGATATTCCCAGCGCACGGTATGGCCTGGTCCCTTGGGGGCAATCATTACGACGTCGACATCGGCTGGGGGCTTGATCAGTCCAAAGCGAATGTTGAAGCCGTGGGCAAAGCTCAGCACCTTGCCGGGCTTGAGGTGGGGAGCGATCTCGGCGTCATAGACCGCCTTCTGAAATTCATCTGGCAACAACACCATGATCCAGTCGGCGCGCTCGGCGGCCTCAGCCACGCTCAGCACCTCAAGTCCATCGGCGCGGGCCTTGGCGGCAGAGCGACTGCCTTCGTAAAGGCCCACGACCACCTGGACACCGCTGTCCTTGAGGTTGAGGGCATGGGCATGGCCCTGGGAGCCGTAGCCGATGATGGCCACCGTCTTGCCGTTCAGCAGGCTGAGATCGGCGTCGGAGTCGTAGAAGAGCTGGGCCATTCCGGTCGGCGGGCGGGGCAAAGGGGGAGCCTACCCAAGCGAGCTGCCCGGACTCCCCAGCTTCAGGCCGTCGCTTCGCTGGGGTGGGCGATGACCCGGTCGATCAGACCGTATTGCACCGCTTCGGCGGCGCTCAGGAAGTAGTCGCGGTCGGTGTCCTTGGCGATCTTGTCGAGG
This sequence comes from Synechococcus sp. UW140, assembly GCA_945878795.1. GTDB lineage: Bacteria > Cyanobacteriota > Cyanobacteriia > PCC-6307 > Cyanobiaceae > Cyanobium. The sequence goes on along the minus strand of CAMDWF010000156.1, from coordinate 4,478 downwards.
GGCTGGCCGGTCATGTCCGCCATCGACTGGTTGAGCATGTCTTTGATACGGAGGATCTCGCGGGCCTCGATTTCAATGTCGCTGGCCTGGCGCTGACTGGTGCCCCCCAGGGGCTGGTGGATCATGATGCGGCTGTGGGGCAGGGCCAGCCGCTTGCCCTTGGTGCCTGCAGCCAGCAGGAAGGCCCCCATGGATGCCGCCAGACCGACACAGATCGTGACGACCTCGGACTTGACGTATTGCATGGTGTCGAAAATTGCCAGGCCGGCCGTCACCGATCCGCCTGGGGAGTTGATGTAGAGATAGATGGGCTTGCTGTTGTCATCCGAATCCAGATAAAGCATCTGGGCCACCAGGGCATTTGCCACGGCGTCATTGACTTCGGAGCCGAGGAAGAGAATTCGCTCCACCCCCAGACGGGTGTAGATGTCAACCCAGCGCTCGTACTGGCTGCCGGGAAGGCGGTAGGGAACGCTGGGGGTGCCGATGGGCATGGCGGAAGGCTTGAGAAAAGGGGGATTGAAAAACCAGGATCAGCGGGAATGGCACCCGGCTAATGGCGAGAGGCCGGGGCTTCAGCCAATGCCGGCGGCAGTGGCCACAGGGGTGCTCACCAGCTTCTGACTGGTCAACACCCGGTCGATCAGCCCGTATTCCACAGCCTCTTGGGCCGTGAGATAGGTCATTCGATCGGAATCCTTGGATAGTTGTTCGATGGATTTGCCCGTGTTCTCCGACAGCATCTCCAGCAATGAATGCTTGTTGTGCAGCACTTCCGTGGCCCGGATCTGGATGTCACTGGCCTGACCCCGGGCCCCGCTGCGGGGCTGGTGCAGCACGATGGACGCATGGGGGAGGGCGGCCCGGTGGCCCTTGGTGCCGGCGCTGAGGATCATGGCCGCAGTTCCCATCGCCTGGCCTATGCAGATGGTGTGGACCGGTGGCTTAACGTAACGGAGGGTATCGGCGATGGCGAAGGCTTCAGTCTCAAAGCCGATGGCATCCCCGGAATACCAGCTTGTGCCGGTGGAATTTATATAAAAGAATATCGGCTTTTCGGGATTGTCGAATTCCAGATACAGCAGCTGGGCAATGATGAGTTCGGTGACATCAATGCCCATTTGCCGCTTGGCATCGTCATCGCTGAACAGGGGCAATCCCAGGTAGACGATGCGTTCTTTTAGCAACAAAGAGGGCAGATCCGGCGGCGGGGTGCGCATCACTGCGGAATCGCCGTAGTAGGGGGCCGACGCCGTCATCCGCACTCACCAAGGGGGGAATTGAGCAGGAGCCTAGCCGGGTGCTGGAGGCAACGGCCGCAGTATCACGAGGGTTTCCCGCCCCGCAGCCGCCCGGCCGCCGCCCAGAGTTCAGTCGGCCCCTTGGGGGGGCAACGTCCCGGGGGGAGGGGTGTCCCTGGCCTGGGGCGGTCCTGCGGGTTGGTCCGCCGAGGTGTTGAGGTTGGACAGGAGGGGGCCGTTGTTCACGCCAAGGGCCCCTTGGCCTGGCTCTGGCTCGAAGCGGCGCTCCCTGGTCTTCTCAGGGCCCTTGGCATCGACCGTGGACTCGTTCGCCCTGGGCTTGTCGCTGCGGGCAAACACCAATCGGCCCGTGGATGTCTGCAGGGCGCCGGTGACCGTCACCTGAAGCCTTTCACCGATGCGGTTGCGGGCGTCTTCCACCACCACCATGGTGCCGTCCTCCAGGTAGCCCACCCCTTGGTCAGCCTCCTTGCCTTCCCGCACAATCTTGATCTGCTGGCTGTCGCCGGGCTGGACCTCGGGCCTCAGGCTAATGACCAGTTCACTGAGATTGAGCACCTTGAGGTCCTGAACCTGGGCCACCTGGGCCAGGCTGTAATCGGCGGTCAGCAAGGTGCCGCCGGTATCCGCCGTCAACTTCAGCAACTTGTCATCAGCGCCATTGCCCTCGTAACGGGTGGTATTGAGCACAATGCGGCGGCCGTAGCTCTCCTTCATCTCGGTGAGCCGCTTCAGGCCGCGACGGCCCTTACTGCGCTTTTCAGCATTGGCGGAGTCCGCCAAGGCCTGTAATTCGTCCACCACACATTGGGGCACGATCACCTGGCCCTCCAGCAGGCCGCTGGCCAGCAGGCCCCGGATGCGGCCATCGATCACCACACTGGTATCCAGAATTTTGGCGCTGGCGGGTTGGAGCACCCCTTCGGCCACCAGCAGGGCCTCGGAGTTGGAGGGATTGAACAAGCGCAGCAGGGTGCGGCCATGGACCTCGGCCAGGTTGTAGCCCAGCACCCCAAAGAAAACGTTGCTGAGCACGGCCGCCAGGGGCTTGACCAGCACGACTTCCCAGGGAAGGGGCAGCAATAAAATCGGCGCCAGCAGCAGATTGGCCACCAGCAGACCCAGGATCAGGCCCACCGCTCGGCTGATCAGCAAGTCGGTGGGCATGGAGCGCACCTGCTGCATCAGGCGACGGCGCAGCTGCTGAAAAAAGAAGCCGGCAATTACCCCGAAGAACCCCCCGAAGCCCGCCAACACCAGCCGCAATCCCTCCGGATTGGTCACCTGCTCCAGCAGGCGCTCGGGCAGCAGGTCCACCCCTAACCAGCCCGTGGCTGCGCCGGAGACCAAGAACAGCACCAGGATGAGGGGATCCACCAAAGCTGGTTTCGCGTGGGCTCCCACCTATTCAGATTGAAAGCATGACCGATTTCCGCCCCATCTCCAGGACGGGGTTACCGCCTGTGAAGCCGGCGTCGGTTTGCCAGACCCCCTTAGAGCTGCCCCGCGCCGCCTATCTGCACATTCCTTTTTGCCATCGGCGTTGTTTTTACTGTGACTTCCCGGTGGTCCCCCTGGGGGACCGGGCCGATGGCGCCCATGGGCCCGGCGCGGCCTCGGTGGCGGCCTACCTGACCCTGCTGCATCAGGAGATCGCCCTGGCCCCCCAGGGCCCGCCCCTTTCCACCGTCTACCTGGGGGGCGGAACCCCTTCGCTGCTGGCGCCCCCCCAGGTGGAAGGGCTGCTGCAGGCGCTGCAGCAGCGCTTCGGCATCGCCCCTGGGGCGGAGATCACGCTGGAGGCCGATCCGGCCAGTTTCGATCGGGACCGTTTGCTGGGCTGGCTGGCCGCCGGCATCAACCGCATCAGCCTGGGGGGACAAAGCCTGGACGATGGGGTTCTGGCGGCCCTGGGGCGGCGCCATCGGCGCACCGATGTGGTTCAGGCCGCCGCTTGGCTTGAGGCCGCCAAAGGGCGAAGTGCCTTGCGCAGCTGGAGCCTGGACCTGATCCAGGGGTTACCCCCGTTTAGCGGCGCCAGGGCCGCCGCCGAGGCGCTCGCCGACTGGCACCAGCAACTGCGGCAGGCCCTCGCCCTTGGCGCCCCCCATTTCTCGGTTTACGACCTGATCGTTGAGCCGGGCACGGTGTTCGCTCGCCAGCAGGAACGGGGCCAGCTAAGCCTGCCGGAAGAGGACCTGGGCGCCGACCTGATGGAGGCCACCGCCCGGGTCCTGCGCCAAGCCGGTTATGGCCGTTACGAGATTTCCAATTACGCCCTGCCCGGCCACGCTTCCCGTCACAACCGGGTGTACTGGAGCGGAGCCGGCTGGTGGGGGTTCGGCATGGGCGCCACCTCCGCCCCCCGGGGATGGCGCCAGGCCCGCCCCCGCACCCGGGAGCAGTACGCCGCCTGGATCCAGGCAGGCGCCCGGGACGGTGAGCTGGGGGGCTACCAGCAGCCACTGCTGGGGTCCGGACCGCCCCTTGATGAACTGTTGATGGTGGGGCTGCGGCGCCGCGAAGGGGTGCCCTTGCGCCAGATGCTGGATCAGCAGGGGTTGGGCAGGCAGGCTGAAATCGAGCTGAGGCTTCGGCTGGCCGATTTTGAACACAGGGGCCTGTTGCAGGTGGAGGGGGGCCGCTGGCGCCTCCAGGATCCGCAGGGACTGGCCCTCAGCAATGCGGTGCTGCGGGACGTTCTGGAATGGTGGCGGGAGCGACGGCCCGGGGCACCTGCTGGCTGTTGACCCAGTCCCGCAGGGCGCCGACCGCCAGATCCCGGCCCTGGATCAGGGGGGGACTGAAGGGGGGCTGGCGTGGGGTCAGGCCGAGCAGGTCGGCGGTGACACGCACTTGACCATCACAGCCCTCTCCGGCGCCGATGCCGATGACCGGAATCACCAGTTCGGCCCTGAGGGAGAGGGCCAGGCCAGGCGGCACATGTTCGAGAACAAGGGAGAAGCATCCCTGGTCCTGCAGGGCAAGTGCCTGGCGCCGGAGGCGTTCCTGGCTGATGGGATCCTCCGCCTGGCGGCGATAGCCCAGGCGATGTACCGACTGGGGGGTGAGGCCCAGGTGGCCCATCACGGGGATGCCAGCCCTCACGGCCCGATCAATCAAGGCCAGGGTTTCCGGTTCTGCTCCTTCCAGTTTGACGGCGGCGGCGCTTGTCTCCTTGAGCACCCGGCCAGCGGCCGCCAGGGCGTCATCGAG
>CAMDWF010000155.1 GCA_945878795.1 Synechococcus sp. UW140 | reverse complement strand
TGTTACTTGGTATCGACACCGATACCGATGCTCTCAGGGTCCATGTGCCGGGCCTCGATGGCACGACCCATCTCGATCGTTGGCTGGATGCCGAAGCGGTTTATCAGGCCACCTGTGACCTCAGCGCCCAAGAGGCTTGGCAGCGAGTCGAAGCCATCGTCAAGGAGGCGGCCGCCTCGACCCCAGACCCAGGCATGGTCAAACTGATTGGCCGCCTGTTGGCCAACAACTTCTCCCAGATCGATTACGTCCGTCAATACCATCAAGATTGCCATTACGCCGATGCCGGCCACGCCGAGAGATTTATTGGGGTGGGCATCGGTTTCAAGGAAATACATCTCCGTAACCTCACCTACTTTGCCTATATGGATACAGTCGAAGAAGGTGCTGCTGACCTCGATGTGGGTGTGAAAATTTTCCGAGGACTGAATGTTTCCCGGGGCCTTCCTGTCCCAGTTGTTGTGCGCTTTGATTATCAAGGTACGGTTCCCGGAGCCAGGGAGCGGGCAATTCGCCATGCAAAACGGGTACAGGCAGCTATTGAACAACGCTATCGTGATCTTTATTCGCAAGGTTTACTGCATGCCCTGCTCACCGTTCGCGATCAGGACCGCCATGTGCCAGCTGAAGCGGTAGGCTCAACCATTAGCTTCGCTACCGTAGGAGGACATTAAGATGTTGATCTGTAAGGTTGTTAAACCCCTCGTTTCAACCAATCGCATTCCTGATTTTGAGCACAAGCATCTTCAGGTTGTTCTCGATGGCAGCACCCAGAAGGTGGCCGTTGATGCGGTCGGCTGTGTGCCAGGCGATTGGGTGATCTGTGTCGGCAGTTCCGCAGCCCGTGAGGCCGCTGGCAGCAAGTCCTATCCCAGTGACCTGACCATCGTTGGCATCATTGACCATTGGGATCCGGATGCCGCCAAGGCTTTGGCTAGCAATGCCGCCCCGGCCCCTGCGTCCCTGGCGCCAGGGAGCGCGAACGGGGGTAAGGCCTGATGGAAATCATGCAGGTAGCTGGCTCCTTGGTTTGCACCCATCGGGTAGATGGGCTGAGCCACATGAATCTGCGCATTCTGCGCACCCCCAAGGGCAAGCTCAGTGTGGCGGTGGATCCCGTTGGGGCCTCTGTTGGGAATTGGGTTTTCACCGCCAGTGGCAGTGCCGCACGCTTTGCCTGCCCCGATCCCGCCATCCAGACCGATCTGACCATCGGCGGCATCATCGATTTCTGGGAACCCGATGGGTAAGTTTTGCCCCCTCCCCTGATCCCCCCAGGGCTCCTATTCGGTTCGTCCCCTCCTTTCCTTCCCATTTGCCATGGCCAACAGCACCCCACGATCCGGCCGCAGCCCTGCCCGGCGACGGGTTGCCAGTAGCCCCTCCCGCGCTGCGGCCAAACCCGCCCAGCCCGCGGAATCTGCCGTGGCCAAAGAGGAACCGGTGACCCTGCCCCTCTCCTACGAGCTGCCAACCCCAACTGCGGAGGTCCCTTCCGAAACCCCTGGGGTAACGCCGGCCGATCAGCTGCCGCCCAGAGAGGACGAGCCCGCTGCGGTCCCGGCAGCCGGGATCACCGTGGTGGTCCAACCCGTCAGCGACATGACAGCGGCAGCCGAGGCCCCCGCCTCCCGTGCCTTGCCCGCGGCCACCAGCGGGACTTCGTCAACAAACCGCAGCGTCCCCCAACGGGCGACCCGCTCGGTTCCTTCACGCTCCAGCCGATCCCGCAGCTCCGCCGTGGCGGCCCCCGCAGCCAAGGCGGCTTCAGTGGCTGCCACCGCCGCCGGCCAGCCGGCGGCGGGCGGTGCCCTCAGCTCTGGCCGCTCGCCTGCCGCTGGTGGGTCTTCCCTCAGCGGCGGCACCCCGACCCGTTCCCCGTTTTCCCTTATCCCTTTTCCCATGGCCTCCTCAGTGCAGGGCATTGCCCTCGGCATGATTGAAACCCGCGGTCTCGTGCCGGCGATCGAGGCGGCTGACGCCATGACCAAGTCGGCAGAAGTCACCCTAGTGGCCCGTGAATTCGTTGGTGGTGGCTACGTCACCGTCATGGTTCGCGGTGAAACCGGCGCCGTCAACGCCGCCGTCCGCGCCGGTGCCGATGCCTGTGAGCGGGTTGGCGATGGTCTTGTGGCAGCCCACATCATTGCCCGCCCCCACTCTGAAGTCGAGCCGGCACTGATCGCCAGCGAAGGTCCCCGTCGCCTCTGAGCTCCATGGTTGCTGTTCATCCGCGCGTCTCGGGTTACCTGGGCCGCGCCCTGAGTCTGGAACTTTCCGCCGTCCAGCAATACATGACCCAGGCCTGCCTGGCCGAACAATGGGGCGATCTGGAGGCAGCAGGCCGTTTTCGCCGCGAAACCGTGGAGGAGTTGCAACATGCCGAACGCCTTGTGCAACGCATGCTGCAGCTGGGACTTGCCCCCGGGGCCTCCCAGCTCAAGCCCATCAGCCACGCCCCCGATCTGGAGGGATTGTTGCGCCTTGATGCGGTTCTTGAAGTCGATCTGATTGAGCATTACGCCGAAGCCGTGCGGTTCTGCGAAGCCATCGCCGACACCGACAACCGTGCTTTCTTTGCCGCCCTTTGGCAGGAGGAATCCAACCATGGCCAGGAATTGCAGGAATGGTTGGCCACCTTTGCCAATCCTGAAGCCCTGGCCGAGCCCCAGCACGCCACCTTCTGACGAGGATCATGCCCAGCGTTTGGCTTTCCTAACTGACTAGATTCCAGCGCCAGCCCCCTTGCCGTCGGACCCAGTTGAGTGCCGTTTCCTTTGCCTGAAGCCCTGCCCCTATCGATTCAGACTGCTTGGTTGATCCCGCTATACGGGTTCAGCGGCATGCTCCTGTCCCTTCCCTGGGCCACGGGCTGGATCAAACGTGAGGGCCCCAGGCCAGCGGCCTATCTGAATTTGCTGCTTTCAGTGGTCGCCTTGGTGCATGGCAGCTTGGTGATCCAGGAGGTTCTGCGGACTGGGACCCGCCATCTGGAATGGCCCTGGTTCCAAATCGCCGACCTGAACCTGAGGATTGGATTCGACCTTTCCTTCACAAATCTGGCCGCGCTGGAAATGGTGACCACGATGAGTGTGATTTGCCAGGTTTTTGCCCTGGGCTACATGGATAAGGAATGGTCCCTGGCACGGTTTTATGCCTTGGTGGGCTTCTTTGAAGGGGCGATGGCGGGGGTGGTGCTAAGTAGCAATCTTTTCATGAGCTATTTTCTGCTGGAAATGCTCACTCTTTCCACCTATCTATTAGTGGGCTTTTGGTATGCCCAGCCCCTGGTTGTCACCGCTGCCCGCGATGCCTTCCTCACCAAGCGGGTCGGAGATATATTGTTGTTAATGGCAGTGGTAGCTCTTTCCGCCTGGGCGGGCTCGCTCGAATTTACCGATCTTTATGCCTGGGCGGCCCGCACCCAGGCCACCGGAGCACTCAGCCCCTTGGCAGTCAACCTGCTGGGATTGGGGTTGATCGCCGGGCCGATAGGTAAATGTGCCCAATTTCCCATGCACCTGTGGCTGGATGAAGCCATGGAAGGTCCCAACCCGGCCTCGATCCTGCGCAATTCTGTGGTGGTCACCTGCGGAGCCCTGGTGCTGATCAAGGTCATGCCCCTGCTCAGTCTCTCGCCCCTGGCGTTGGATGGTTTGCTGGTGGTGGGCACGATCAGCGCCGTGGGCGGTGCCCTTGTCGCCATCGCCCAGATCGATCTGAAGCGAGCCTTTTCCTATGGCACCAGCTCAATCCTTGGCTTGGTCTTTATTGCCATCGCCCTGCAACAGCCCATCGTGGCCTTACTGCTGTTGCTGGCCCACGGCCTGGCCAAGGCGCTGCTGTTCATGAGTGTGGGCTGCGTCATCTCCACCACCAATTGCCAGGACATCACCGAGCTTGGCGGACTGGGCAGCCGCATGCCCGCCACCACGGGGGCCTATCTGGTGGCGGCGGCTGGCCTGACCGGAATCTTGCCCCTGGGAAGCTTCTGGTCTTACGGATTGATGGTGGATCGGTTGATGCCGCAGGCCCCGTTCTTCGCCGCCGTCGTACTGCTGGTCCATGGCCTGACGGCCTTCAACCTGGTGCGCGTCTTCCGCCAGGTTTTTCTCGATGTCCCCCATGCCAAGACCAAGCGCACACCTGAGGTCAACTGGCTGATGGCCTTTCCCATGGTCAGCCTGATGGTGATTGTGGTGCTTACCCCCTTGATCATGGCCAGGCTCGATCCCTCTCCAGGCGTTGTGCCTGTCTCGATTACCAGTACTTTGCTTGTGGTGACAACGGGCTTGGTTGGTCTGGTAAGCGGTGCCTTGGTGCGGCTGGATCGCTTCTGGTCCCGTTCGATGTTGCGGCCGGTGCGCACCCTGCAGGATCTGCTGGCCTTTGATTTCTATACCGATCGGATTTATAGAGCCACCATTGTTTCTTGGGTATCCGGATTAGCCCAATTAACAAATACCTTCGATCGGGTCGTCGTCAATGGCCTGGTCCGGCGGGTTGGCAGCCTCTCGCTCGCTAGCGCCGAGGGTTTGAAATTGGGGGTGAGCGGCCAGTTGCAGAGTTATGTCTTGACCGTGCTCGTGGCGATTGTCTTGCTCTTTGGCAGCCTAACCTGGCTCAAGGGATAGGAGGAAATCATGCTCAGTGCCCTGCTATTGATCCCTTTCCTAGGCAGTTTCCTGCTGCTGCTCTGGCCGGCCAATCCACCTCCAGGACGCATGCGCACCATTGTTTTGCTGGTGCTGATCGCCCAGTTCCTCTGGAATCTGGTGGTGCTCCAGGCCTTCAACCCGGCACTCTCCGATCTTCAGTTGGTCGAGACCCTGCCTTGGTTGCCCGGTCTTGGCATGGAGTATCGCCTAGGAATTGACGGTCTATCCCTGCCGCTGTTGTTGATCAACAGCTCCCTGACCCTGGTCACAGCTGTTTGCACCCGGGATATCAATGAGCGACCTCGGCTTTACTTCGCGCTGCTGTTGATCATTAGCGGTGCGGTAAATGGTGCCTTCATGGCCGGCAATCTGCTGTTGTTCTTCCTGTTCTACGAGCTGGAGCTGATTCCCCTTTGGTTGTTGATCTCCATCTGGGGCGGCGCCGATCGCGCCGCCGCCGCCACTAAATTTTTGTTGTTTACGGCGGTTTCAGGTATGTTGATCCTAGGGGCCTTTTTGGGTCTGGCCCTGTTGACGGGAGTGGCAGATTTCAGTATCACCCCGGTAGACAGTGATCGCCTGGCGATGGGGAGTCAATTACTTCTGCTTGGGGCCCTCTTGATTGGTTTTGGCATCAAGATCCCCCTGTTTCCCTTCCATAGCTGGCTCCCCGATGCCCACACCCAGGCCTCCAGTCCAGTTTCGGTGCTGCTGGCCGGGGTGCTGTTGAAGTTGGGCACCTACGGCTTGCTGCGCTTCTGCCTGGGATTGTTTCCCCAGGCCTGGGCCTTGGTGGCACCCTGGCTGGCGATCTGGGCAGGGGTTTCGGTGCTCTACGGCTCCCTGGCGGCCATTGCCCAGCGGGACATGAAGCGCATGGTGGCCTACAGCTCGGTGGGGCATATGGGCTACATCCTGTTGGCCGCCGCCGCGTCCACACCCGTCAGCATCGCCGGTGCCGTCTTCCAGATGGTGAGCCACGGCCTGATTTCGGCCCTCTTGTTTCTGCTGGTTGGCATCGTCTATCGCAAGACCGGCACCCGGGATCTTGAAGTGTTGCGGGGACTGCTTAATCCTGAAAGGGGATTGCCCCTCACCGGCAGCTTGATGACCCTTGGGGTAATGGCCAGCGCCGGCATGCCAGGCATGGCCGGTTTCATCTCCGAATTCCTGGTCTTTCGGGGCAGCATTGAGCGCTTCCCGATAGCTACCTTGATGTGCATGGTGGGCTCCGGTTTGACGGCCGTGTAC
>CAMDWF010000154.1 GCA_945878795.1 Synechococcus sp. UW140 | reverse complement strand
GGGCAGGTCCAGCTCCTGGCAGCCGACTGTGGCGATCCAGCGCTGCAGCCCCCGTTCCCCCGCTGCGGTGGCCGCCACGATTGAGTCCCGGTGGCGGCGATCACTGGGGTAGAGGCCCAGCAGCGGTTGGCGACGTTCCCCGTCATGGGCCACCAAGATGGCGCCGGCCTCGGCTGGAGCAGCTACCAGGGCCGCCAGGGTCGAGGGCTGCAGCCAGGGCATGTCGACGGGGCAGAGCAGCAGCCGCTGGTTGGGGTGATGCTCCATCAGGCGGGCTAGGGCCAGCAGCGGGCCTTCCCTGGGCTCCGGTTCGACCAGCCGCTCCAGTCGATCTTGCCAACCCCAGCGCTGCGCCAGCCGCAGCGCAACCTGGTAGTGGCTTGGATGGTGACTGAACAGGGAGACAGGCCTTTCCAGGGCAGCCAGCAACAGCAGGGTGCGCTCCAACCAGGTGCCTCCCTCGGGATGGGGGAGCAGGGCCTTGTCCTTACCCATGCGCCGACTTTGGCCGCCGCAAAGGCAGCAGGCACGCAGTGGCACTGATGGGCGAGGAGAGAGACCGACGCTTGCGATCGGCAGACTCATGGGAGCGGCAACGGCATTCCTTGGGAAAGCCACAAGGCCTAGGGTAGAAAGTCAAGCTAGGCAGGTCATAAGGGCAATCCCAAGCCCTGCCACCGCTCTTCGGCTGTGGCCAAGGGTGCCTTGCCTTGCCCTGCCGCGCCGATGGCTGACGATTCCACTTCCTTAAATCAACCGGTCCGTTCGGTCTGCCCCTACTGCGGCGTTGGTTGCGGGCTGCAAATGTTGCCGCCTGCCGGCGCTGGTGAGAACGGCGAGGCGCCCCGACCCTGGGGCACCAGGGGGGATCGGCACCATCCTTCAAGCCTGGGTCAGGTGTGCATCAAGGGCGCCACGGTGGGGGAGAGCCTTGATCAAGACCGCCTTCTTTACCCCGCCTACCGCGCTCGATTGGACCAGCCCTTCGAGCACATTAGCTGGGAGCGAGCCTTTGATCTGCTTACGACACGCATCAACGCCACCCTGAAAGAGCGCGGACCGGCAGCCATTGCAATTTATGGCAGTGGTCAATTCCATACTGAGGATTACTACATCGCTCAGAAACTGCTCAAGGGGGCGATTGGCAGCAACAACTTTGATGCCAACTCACGCCTTTGCATGAGTTCTGCGGTATCGGGCTATGCCCGCAGCCTGGGCTCCGATGGCCCGCCCTGTTGCTACGAGGACATCGATCAGGCCGATCTGGTGGTGTTGATCGGCACCAATACCGCCGAGTGCCACCCGGTGTTGTTCCAGCGCCTGCTCAAACGAAAGAAGCGCCTGGGCCGTGCCTTGAACATCATTGTGATTGACCCCCGCGCCACCGCTACAGCGGCGATAGCTGACTGGCACCTGGCCATCGCCTCGGGCACTGATCTGGCCTTGTTGCATGGCATCGCCCATCTGCTTTTGCAGGCCGGCAGCATCGATAGTTCCTTTGTGGCCACCGCCACCGAAGGCTTCGAGGATTTCGAGGCCCATGTGGCCGCCTGGACGCCAGCGCGCACGGCTGCATTGTGTGGCATCCGCGAGGAGGATCTGCAGGCCGTCGCCAGCCTCTGGGCCGGCTCAAATGCCGTGCTCAGCCTCTGGTCGATGGGATTGAACCAGCGCGTTGAGGGCACGGCCACCATTGGCGGCCTGATCAATCTGCACCTGCTCAGCGGCCAGATTGGCAAACCTGGCTGCGGTCCCTTCTCCTTGACGGGCCAGCCCAATGCCATGGGGGGCCGCGAGGCCGGGGGCCTGGCCCAGTTATTGCCGGGTTACCGCTCTGTGGCGGATGCCAGCCACCGTGCCGAGCTGGAGCAGGCCTGGGGACTGGCACCGGGTTCCATCGACCCTGACCCAGGTCTTTCCGTCTGGCAACAGATTGAGGCCATGGAGGCCGGTGACCTGGATCTGTGGTGGGTGGCGGCCACCAATCCCCTGGTCAGCCTTCCCGATCTCGCACGGGTGCGGGCTGCGGTCAGCCGTTGCCCCATGGTGGTTCTCAGTGAGGCCTACGCCGGCAGCGAGACCGCCGACTATGCCCACTTATTGCTGCCTGCGGCCCAATGGAGTGAAAAGGAGGGCACGATGACCAATTCCGAACGGCGGGTCACCCTTGCCCCGGCCTTTCGCCAACCCCCTGGAGAAGCGCGCCCGGATTGGCAGGTGTTCGCCGAACTGGGTCGACGCCTGGGCCATGGCGCCCAATTCCCCCCCTGCACATCGGCGGATGTCTTCGCCGAATTTGTGGCTGTCACCGCCGGGCGCCTCTGTGATCTTTCCGGGTTGAGCCATGAACTGTTGGCGCAGGACGGTCCCCAGCAGTGGCCTTTTCCCGCCGGCAGCGAACCCACAACCACCGCGAAGCGTCTCTATGGCGACCACCGCTTTGCCACAGCCAATGGGCGGGCCCGTTTCCTTTGCGATCGACCGCTGGGCCTGGGCGAGCCCCCCTGTGAAGCCTTCCCCCTGGTCCTGACGGTGGGCAGATATCTGGGCCACTGGCACACCATGACCCGGACGGGCAAGGTGCCAAGGCTCAACGCGATGCATCCAGAAGCCTTGCTGGAGGTCCATCCCACCGATGCCCAACGGCATGGGGTGGCCGATGGCGCCTGGGCCCAGATCAGCTCTCGCCGCGGCAGCGTCACCGCCAAGGTGCAAATCACGGACCGAATCCGTCCAGGCACTCTGTTTTTGCCGATGCACTGGGGAGGCAGCCAGGAGAAGCCCTGTGAAGCCAATGCATTAATGCACGCCTTATTCTGTCCCCATTCGCGCCAACCCGAGCTCAAAGCAGCGGCTGTTCGACTCGAAGCCGCCGACCAGGTGTTAGCGGATGTGGGGCTTTAGGTATCGTCATGGGCATGACGGCGATATAGGAAATCAATGGCCTGATTGCGCAATATGCCATAGCGATTATCGGCCAGAATCGCGTCGTGGTTGCGGGGTCGCTCAAAGGGCACGGTAAGGATTTCGCCAATCGTGGCGGCGGGACCATTGGTCATCATCACGATTCGATCGGCGAGGAACAGGGCCTCATCAATGTCATGGGTGATCATCAAAACCGTAGGTTTCTGTTCGCGCCAAATCGCTAAAAGTTCCTCGTGGAGTTCTTCCTTGGTGATGGCATCGAGGGCGCCAAAAGGTTCGTCAAGGACGAGTACGGCTGGATTCACCGCCAGGGCCCTGGCGATGGCCACCCGTTGCTTCATGCCCCCGGAGATTTGACCCGGTTTCTTGTCGGCCGCTTCACTGAGGTGGACCATCTCTAGGTGATGGTCCACCACCCGTTGGCGTGTGGCGGCATCGAGCTCGGGCCGGGCAGCCCGCACGGCCAGATTGACGTTCTGCCACACAGTTTTCCAAGGCAGCAATGAATAGTTCTGAAACACCACCATGCGATCGGGACCCGGCCGCTCGATCGGTTGACCCGCCAGGCTCACCTGGCCGCTGCTGGGCTTGAGGAACCCCGAGACCATGTTGAGCATGGTGCTTTTGCCGCAGCCGGAATGGCCGATGACACAGAGAAATTCCCCCTGTCGCACCTGAAGGTTGATATCACGCAGGGCTTCAAAGGGGCCGCGGCGGGTGGCAAAGACCTGGCCCACCCCGCTGAACTCGAGAAAAGTGGGGTTGGCTGCGGGGATTACGGCGCTCATGGTGGGGGGGCGGTCAGTCAGCGGGACAGCAGGGCCGGTGCGGAGGGGCTCGGCAGGGGGATCGGTGCGACCGGGGGTACCGGCGCACCGGGGAGGGCCTTCAGGTAGGCGAGTGGATCGTCCTGGTCGAAGGGGATGTCATCGGCGAGGCGGAAGGGCTGACGATCGGGACGCAGGCTGGGGTAACCGGCCAAAGCCAAGGCCCGGTCGCACAGGTCTGGGCGATAAATCTGGCTGAGCAGTTCGAGCCGATTACTTGGGAAGGGTGACCACCCCCAGCGGCTGAATTGGCTCAGAATCCACGCCCCCTCGGCCCGATTCGGGATGTGGGCACGATCAAAGTGGTAGCGGTTGAACTGGAGTAAAGCCTGGGGCTGTTCATCGTTGCCGTAATCGAACTGGCGCTGCAGAGCAATATCGGCCCGGCGGCCCAACCATTGGTTTTGGCTGAGGATCTTGATCAGCTCGGGTCGCTGACCGCCGTCGTCGCAACGTTCGGCAGCTTTCATCAGACCCGCACCCAAGGCATCAAGGGCCCCGGGATGGCCTTCGGCCCACCCCTCCGAACAGGTGAGCACCTTTTCTGGATGGCCGCTCCAGATGTCCAGATCCGTTGCCAGGACGTAGCCCTGGCGATCTTCGACAACCTCGGCGACCCGATAACGACCGGCGATGAAGCCATCGATCTGTTCAGTGCGCAAGGCTCCTCCCATAACCATCGGCGAGAGGGGTGTGAAATGAACCTGGCGTTCGGGGTCTATGCCACCGGATGCCAACCAGTGGCGCAGCAACAACTCTGCCATCGATCCCAGCTCAGGCACCGCCAGGCTGAGGGGTTTGCCCCGGTTCTGCAGCCACTGGCGCAGATCGGCGCGACGCCGGACACCCTGGGCCAGCAGGGAACGGGCGATGCAGAGGGCATTGCCGTTCCGGCTGACCGTCATCGGCGTTATGGCCGGCCAAGGGGTCCTGCCCCCCAGCCCCAGGTTGAGGGCCAGGGGCGTGGTAGCTGAAGTGATGGCAACCTGCAGATCGCCTTCGAGCAGCTTTGCTTCGAGACGATCCCAGCGGGCGAAGGGGACGGGAATCACCTCGATCGCAGACCTATCGAACAGGCCTTGATGGAGGGCGAGGGCCAAGGGGGCGATGTCGAGACCTGGCAGGAAACCGATTCGAATCGTTTCTGCCCGCCGGGGCCCCTGACTGCGGGCCGGCGGTAGGGCGGTGGTTCTGCCCTGAATTCTGTCGACACTGGCGGCCGCGGCAACACTGGAGCGGTGCTGGCGCAGGCGCCGCTGCTGATGCAGAAAGCCGATCAGTTCCCCCCGCAGACGGTAGTAATCCGGGTGCTCGATCACCTCTAGTCGCTGGCGGGGCCTGGCAAAGGGCACATTGAGAATCTGGCCGATTTCCGCTTCTGGGCCATTAGTCATCATCACCACCCTGTCTGATAGCAATAGGGCCTCATCCACGTCATGGGTCACCATGACTGTGGTGACGCCAGCCTCTTGGCAGATCTGCATAAGTTGTTGTTGCAGATTGCCGCGGGTGAGGGCATCAAGGGCCCCAAAGGGTTCATCCAGCAACAGCAAACGGGGGCGGATCGATAGGGCCCGGGCTATGGCCACCCTTTGTTTCATGCCGCCCGAGAGTTCCGCCGGCACTTTGTCGGCAGCTTGGCTGAGACCCACCATCGCGATACTGCGATCAATAATTTGTTTCCGTTCTGCCAATGAACTGGAGGCCATGACGCTGTTGACCGCTAGGGCCACGTTCTGGCGAACGGTTTGCCAGGGCAGCAATGAATAGTTTTGGAACACCACCATGCGATCTGGACCTGGCTCGCTAACCTCTCGGCCATCAATCAAAATGCCGCCGCTGCTGGCTTGGGTCAGGCCCGCTAGAAGATTGAGTAGGGTGCTCTTGCCACAACCGGAGTGGCCAATCAGGGAAACAAATTCCCCTTCACTTATGCCAAGATCTATATCTTTGAGGGCTATGTAATTACCACCTTCTTTGAGTGGAAAAATCTTGGTGACATCATCAATGGTTAGAAATCGGTTCATTTCAATTCCCCCCTTTGGCAACCTTACTTCCAGTCCAAGCAACTAATCGATCAAGGGCAAGACCCACAAGACCGACATACAGAATGGCAAGGATGATCTGGCTGGAGCTGCTATCACCCCCAGCGTTATAGGC
>CAMDWF010000153.1 GCA_945878795.1 Synechococcus sp. UW140 | reverse complement strand
GCGCTGGGGATGGCCGGCGTAGATGCGGCTGATCGCCTCAGGGTCGTACTCCAACAGCCCGGCGGTCTCAAGGAAATCACCGAGATCGGCGGGGTCCTTGGAGCCGTTGTTGGGATTGGCATTCACCGGTGCCCAGGCAGCTGTCGGCGCCACGATCGTGGGCAGGGCAGGTGGGGCCGGTGCCATCGGATCGGTGCCGAAAACGGAAGCCCGCATGGCAGCCAGGGCGTTTTCGGCGGCGGTGGCGCTGGCTGGGCCCGTTCGGTCCATTGGGGGAAGGGGCCGGCGGTGCCGGGCAGGGTTACTTCGTTTTAGGGCACCTGGCGGGGTGCGTGACGAGGCAACAGGGGCTGTATATAACTTATTCTGAGGATTTTAGGACCAGGCGAGATGAATTTATGCCGAATAATATAATCATTTTTGACATCTTTTTGAATTGAAAATTAAAATTAATTTTCTTGCTTCCGGGTCTGTTTTTCATTGTTAATATTGCCCATACCTGCCACCCCTAGGCCATTTCTATCCTTTCCCTGCTTTTGCCTCGAAAAAGGATGGCCGATTTTCTGCGTCGTTGCCGACCGGGAAGGCGGCAGCTACTGCAGTCCTGTGGGCTGGCTGCTGTCTATTTCCTTTTTGGCCAGGCCTCCTTCCAGGTGAGTGTTAACCATCTGGTATTGACGCCCGTTTTCTTTGCCCCCGAAGGCATTGCCCTGGCGGCGGTGATTCTTTTCGGCCCCGCTCTCTGGCCTGGAATTGTCGTTGGCCAATGCCTGTTGGGCCTCAATGCCGGCTTGCCGTTTGGCATTGCTTTGGCGATCGGTCTCTCCAATGGGCTTGAAGGGCTGGTGGGTTCCTTTTGTTTTGGGTTTCTCAACCTGCGCTCCGACCTCAAGCGGCTTACAGACCTGTTGTGGCTGGTGACCCTGGTCTTCTTGGTGCTGCAACCCTTGAGCGCCACCCTTGGGATGGTGGCCTTGTACCCCGGCCATGTCCCGAATGATCCCTTTTTTGTGACCCAGGAATGGCTCAACTGGTGGTCGGGTAATGGTATTGCCCAGGCCCAGCTAACACCCCTTTTATTGATTTTGTTCAGTCGTCGTCACTCCCTGCGCGACAACCTCGTGGATGCGGTGCTGCCAGCCCTGATCATGGCCGAAGGGATCAGTTTCTTTGTGGTTATGACCCAAGGCGGTCTTTCTCTCATCAGTAACCTGGATCTCTATCGGCCCTTGGTGGTGATTCCGGGACTGGTGCGTGGCCGCTTGGCGGCTTGTTTTGCTTCCCTTTATCTTACCGTTGTTACCTTATGGGCAACTAGCGTAGGAGAAGGACCTTTCAGGCATTCCGGTGCCACTAATTTTTACGGGCTTAATCTATTTGTGATTACCAGTGGCCTGGTCGCTATGATTGTGGCAACTTTGATAGAACAGATCAAAGAAAGCGAACAACAGGCCCTCAAGAATGGTGCCGCCGCTCGCCAGGCTTTGACTGAAAATAAGAACTTGATTAGCCGTATAAGTCACGAGATACGCACACCCCTTGCGGCCATTCGCAACCATGCAGATCAGGCCATTGCCACCCATGCAGATCGGGATGGCCCTTCCAGGTATGGTGCCATTCTCTCGGCCAGTCAACATGCTTTGGATGTAGCAAATGATTTGCTTGACCCCCAGCGACCCATAGGCCAGCAAACTAAAATTCGCTTGGAGCCGATGGCGCTGCGAGATATTAACAACATCATGTATCAGATTCTGACACCCCAGTTTGAGAGAAAGCGGCTCAAATTTCTGGTGGATGTTGACGCTGACGTGCCAGCTTATATTCTCACCGATCCGATGAAACTCAAGCAGGTGATCCTCAACCTGCTCTCTAATGCTTGCAAGTTCACCAGTCAAGGTACGATCCGCTTGCACTGGAGTCTAATGCCGCCCGACAATGCGAGTGACAATACCTTGCGCATTGCAGTCGAAGATACGGGCCATGGCCTAGACGCCAACGAGATTGCCAATCTCTTTCGGCCCTTTCACCGTCTTGACAACGTCCATACCAACGATGAAGAGGGAACAGGTCTGGGGCTATTCATAAGTCGCGAAATTGTCCAGACCCTTGGCGGCCAGCTGTTGGTGGATAGTCAGCTTGGCCAGGGTAGTTCTTTCTTCATCCTGTTACCATTGCGGGTGCCGGAAAAGGTGTGGTTGGCCGAATCAGGGTTTTGTTCTGACTTTGGCGAGCCGACCCAGGTTTGCGGGATGTCTTCGCCTGATCCAGATGCTCCCCGTTTGGCTGGATTGCGCCTTCTTCTGGCTGAGAATTACCACAGTTTGCGCCATTGTCTACAAGAGAGTCTCGAAATCCATGGCGCCAAGGTCTTCGCCGCAGCCAGTGGCGAGGAGGCCCTCGCGCTAATGGCCATCCATCCCATAGAGATGGTTTTGATGGACATGGGCATGCCCGGTATCGGTGGTTTGGAGGCTGTCCGGCGCATCCGCCGCGACCATCGCCCGGACCACTGCTATGACCAGTTACCCATAATCGGCATGACAGGGGATGTCTTTCTCGAATCCGAAAATGCCTTGCTGGAGGCCGGCATGAACTGCGTGTTGATCAAGCCGGTCGATACGGAGGATCTGCTCGATACCCTCAGCCATTTCCGGACCCGGCCCCTAACCCCAGGACCCACGCTTCCCCGGACTCCGCCAGTCTGAGTTGACCCCGATAGGGTCCTCTGCCATCCAGACAGGCGGCGCCACAGTGGCAGCCCAGGCTGATCGCTGCCGCCAGTGGCCATTGGGCTGCTAATGCTGCAGTCACTCCGGCGGCAAAGGAATCACCGGCACCGTAGGTGTCAGCCACGGGTCGCTCCCGTTGGGGGGCCAGGAACCGGCCGCCGGGACTGACTTGGCCGCCTCGGGGACCTTCGGTGCGAATGACCAGGGTGGGGGGTGGATTGAGATCACCGTCTCGATAGGTTTCGGCCGGATCAAGGGCACTGCCGATCAGGGCATCGAGCCGCACCCCCGCCTCCTGCAGTACGCCAAGCCGGGTGCGCGGCGTCGCGGTAAGCACCTTGGCGCGGCGCGCTTGTTTCAGGGCAGCTGCGTCGGCCGCCGTCACGAAGACCCCATCGCAATGGGATAGCGACTCCCATGGCAAGGTATCGCCGCCGTTGGCCGCCAGCCGCTCCCCGATCACCGTGATCGTGCGCTCGCCATCACCATCGACGAAGGTGATCGCCTGGCGGGTCGGGGCCTCCCTCCAGGCCACATGCAGCTCCAGGCCTATGGCAGTCAGTTCACTGGCCGCCTGCTCGCCGATTGCATCGCGCCCCAGGGCTGTAAAAAAATGCACCTTTTGGCCCGTTAGTCGCGCTAGCTGGGCGGCTACCACTGCACCGCCGCCGGCGGGGCATTGGTGGAAGGCCTTGGCGGCTGTGATCGAGCCCGCCGGCGGTAGCTGGGCCACTTCCACAAAGCTCACCATTTCCACATGCCCGACCACCGCCAGGTTGAGGGGGGGCAGGGGCGGCAAGGACTCCAGGGGCAGAGGTACCGCTGTCAGCGTTTCCGTGGCGTTCGGGTCGCTCGGGCAAAGGTCGGCAGGAGCAGGGGACGTCAAGGCTTGGTTTGCTGGCTGATCAGGATTCCGGCCACCGCTGCGGGCGGGGCGCTGGCGGGGGACTGTTGCAAGAAGGTGGCCACCGCCAGGGGTCTGGGCTGGTCATAACCCACTGCTAGCCAGAGGTCGCCGGCGACGGTGGGGTAATGCACTTCCCAGTGGTAAAGGCCGGTGTAGGCGGCCGGATCTTGCTTGATCAGGGAGGCGTAGGCGAGGACGGCGCGCCCGTAATGGTCGCTGTTGTTGTAGCCCCAAAGCCCCTTGCGGATGTCCTTGAGGCCGCCGCGACGCACCAGGTAGCGGGCGGCGGCGTGGATGGCGTCCTGGGGGTTGCGAATATCGCCCCCTTTACCGATGCCCGTTTCCGCCCAGGTGGAGGGCAGAAATTGCATCGGTCCACGGGCATCGGCAATCGACACCCCGTCGATTCGACCCATGCCGCTTTCCACCAGATTCACCGCCGCCAACACCTCCCAGGGAATGCCCGTTGCAGCGGCGGCGGCGTGGTAGTGCCGCAATAGATTGGCAGCTGGCTCGGGGGGGATGATGCGCCAGGCCGGTACTTTCACGGCCAGGCTTTTGCCGCGGCGCATTTCCAGAAAGGCCCGCCGCGCCACCATGTGCTGATCCAGCACCGGTTGCCAGCGGCCCGGCAGGTAGGCACGCACCTGGTTGGCCAGGTCGGGCCGGGGTGCCAACGCCCGATAGATCACCTGCTGCTGGTGGCCCAGTTGGGCCAAATCGGCGGCTGGGGTGGTGGCAGAGCGCAGTGCCGTTTCAACAGCGTCCAGTAACGCAGCGATGGCGGCCGGGCTGCTTGGTACGACGGGGTAGGGGCGGCCGTCGGCGGCCCGGGGCAAGCGGGGATCCGTGGGCAGGGCCACGACCCCACGGCTGGGGGCGCCGGTGGCCTGGGCGGATCCGA
Source organism: Synechococcus sp. UW140 (assembly GCA_945878795.1). GTDB lineage: Bacteria > Cyanobacteriota > Cyanobacteriia > PCC-6307 > Cyanobiaceae > Cyanobium. The sequence goes on along the minus strand of CAMDWF010000153.1, from coordinate 1,388 downwards.
GCGGTGGGGGCAGACAGGCCACCAGGCCGAGGAGCAGGCTGGAGGCAGCCACACCCATCAGCACCTGGCGAGCTCGCCGAGGGGTGAGTCTGCGGGGGTCAAGGGTGGAGGACATGGCTGGCAAGCGGGTCTGGGTCCTCGGGATTCAGGGGCCGAGCGGGCCCACGTTATCGGCTTGATCCAGCCCCGTAATCCCCCTTGCCCCGAACCCCGCCCAGGTGCCGGGATTGGTCAGCTCAGAAAACGAGCAGACGTTCAACGAATCAGGCTGTTTGGATGGCCCTGAGTCCTTCGGGCCGCCAAGGGACCATGGCGATTAGGGTCTCGGCATTTGCTCGCGGCTGGCCGCTCCCCTTGCGCCGATAGTTGGTCACCACGGCATCTTGCTGATGGGGGGCCAGGAAAGCCGAATCCACCAGGTAATACGCGGCGGCGCAGCCATGGGTTGTGGCCAGTTGCAAGAAATGTTCCGCTCCCGCTTTGTCATCCAGGTTTAGGGCTGCCAGGCCCCACAAGCTGGCCAGGCCCAACTTCCTGGGCTCCAAGCGGTGCGCTTCGGCCACCAGCGATTGGGCCTGGGAACGCTGCCCCACCAAGGCCAGCACCGTGGCGGCGATGGCGTGCAGGCTGCCGAAAGGCTTGATCAAAATGCCGGAAGTGGACAAGCTGGTGAGTGCTGCTTCGGAGTTGCCCTGGCTGGCCAGGATCAGGGCCTCTGATAAATGGTTGAGGGGCAAGGCAAAGGCCGGATTGATCGTTTGACGCTGTCGCTTCAGGGCGTCCAGCGCTGCTTGGAACTGGCCCAGGTGGGCATGGGCCAAGGCCGCCAAGAGCCAGCCATGGGGGCGCTCCAAGTCCAATCCCTGCTCCAGCAGCTGCAGAGCCAGCCGGGATTTACCCAGGCCCAGCAGCATCCTCGCCCAGGTTCGCTGCCCAGGTCCTGGTTCCTTGGCTATCTCCTGGTGGACCTGGAAAGACTGGGCGGCCTCGTGGGGCCGGCGGTGGATTTGCAGCATCGTTTCGGCCCGCAGGGCCTCCAGCTCATCCGTCATGGTTTGCTGGGCCTCGGCTTGATCAACCAGGGTTTCAATCTCTTTGGACAGGCTGGTGGGATCGTCGCCGCCGCAGGCTCGCTGCAGCATCAGCGTTTCCGTCAGAGCCACCAGGGCTGGGGTGAAATGGGGTTGGACTTTTAAACAGCGGCGCAGCAAGGATTCCGAAAACGCCAGCTGGTTGGGATCCTGTTGCCGCAGGGCCAGGAGGGCGTCAAGGTAATCATCTTGGGCCAGGGCAGGCAAGGGCCCGGGGCTTGGGCCGGCAGGGGAGGTGCCGGGAGGGTCGATCTCCCGCACGGAAGCCTCAAGGATGTAGCCGGTGCCGTAAACGGT
>CAMDWF010000152.1 GCA_945878795.1 Synechococcus sp. UW140 | reverse complement strand
ACCGGGACCACCATGCCTGGTGTCCCTACTGCCAGAAGGTGTGGCTCTGGCTGGAGGAAAAGCGGGTTCCGTACCGCATTGGCAAGGTGACGATGGTTTGTTACGGCGAAAAAGAGTCCTGGTATCGGCGGCTGGTGCCTTCGGGCTATCTGCCAGCCCTTGAACTCGACGGCCGGCTGATCACGGAGAGCGACCGCATTCTGGAGGCCCTGGAAGGGGCTTTTGGTCCGCTAGGCGCTCCGATGGGCGAGCCCCGGGTGCTGACTCTGAGGCGGCTGGAGCGGCGGCTGTTTGGTAGCTGGTGTGAATGGCTCTGCCGCCATGGACAGACGAACGGCCAGGAGGATCGGGCGGCCCAGGCCTTTAAAGCCATGGCGGCAAGGCTGGAGCAGGCCCTGGGGGACAGCGACGGTCCCTTCTTGATGGGTGAGTCCTTGGGCACGGTTGACCTGGTGTTCGTGCCCTATCTCGAGCGGATGAATGCCAGCCTGGCTTATTACAAGGGCTACCGACTGCGCCAGGCGCATCCGCTGATCGACCGCTGGTTCAAGGCTTTGGAGAAGCGGTCCACCTATCTCGGTACCCAGAGCGACTTCCACACCCACGCCCATGATCTGCCTCCCCAGATGGGGTGCTGCCAGGCCAACGGCAGCAAAGACCAACGGGCCCTGGCCCAGCGCATCGATGCAGGCCCTTGGCCCATCAGCGATGGCAGTGAGCCTGATCCGGAAACCAGCAGCCCCGAATCCCCCGATGCGCCCCTGAGGGCCCTGGAAAGGGTTTGGCGCCATCACCAAAACCTGCTGCAACGCAATCCTCTGGGACCGGACGGCTTCGACCAACCCTTACGGGCCGCCCTGACCCTGCTGGCCACAGGTGAAGCCTGCAGGCCCCAGGGCGGTTCGGCCCGGGGCCTGCGATATCTGCGCGACCGTATCAGCGTGCCCCGGGACATGCCCCTAGATGCCGCCCGGTGCTTGCGCCGGGCCCTGGAAGCCACGGCCCAGCTCGATAGCAGTGATGCCTGGGCCCAGGGGCCGCCGCTGACCCTCAACCATCGGCTCGATCAGGATCCGACCCCTTTTCTGCACCAGGCCCAGGTGGAGTCCCTGGCCTGAGGTGGGCTCAGCCTTGGGGGGAGATCGATTCTCGCCGCAGCCGCCCCTGGCCCGGCAGGATGGTGTCAGTCCCTTGATTGAGAATCATGGAAGCCCGTTGGCAGAACCAAACCATCGCTAGCAGCGATGACATCGTGATGTTGGAGGGCAATGCCTATTTCCCTCAGGCTTCTCTGAAGCCTGAGTTTTTTCGCCCTTCCAGCTATCGCAGTACCTGCGGCTGGAAGGGCGAAGCCCACTATTTTGATGTGGTGGTTGCTGGGGCTGAGAACCCCAACGCTGCCTGGACCTATCCCGAGCCAAAGCAACCGGCAAACGCCATTGCTGGCCGGGTGGCTTTTTGGAAGGGCGTGCAGGTGGCCTGAGACCTGGTCGGGATCGATCAGCAGTCCGGGTGGCGCACGGTGCGCCAAATGCCGGTGGACGTGCTGACTTCGATACCGATGCCGATGGGTTCCGGGCCTGCGGGGTCCTGGGCTTGCCACCAAAGGGTGGCTTCGCTCCAGGCGGATTCCAGGGAGTCATAAAGGTCGTCGAGTACTGGATGGGGGGATCCGTACTGGTCGACCAAGCGGTAAGAGCGGACTACGGGGCCGCGGGGCCGGATTGAAAAAGCATGGGTGCTTGAAGCCATGGAAAGGGGCACAACTTTCTTGCGAATGGTGTCCACTCTGGCCCATGTGACAGATTCAAACTGTCACGGGAGCGACAAGAACCTGGGATTGCCGCCCCTCAGGCTTGGTTACCGCAGTCTCCAATCTGTTGGCGGGGGCACGGGTCGACCAGCCAAGGCCTGGCGTAGCCAAAGGGCGTCAGCCCTGGTCAGCCCACCCTCCCAGCAAGGAGCTGTTAAAGCCATGGTGACAAAGACAGTGGAGCAGTCCATCGAAACGAGGTCGTTGGTGTCCGTTAAGGACTGTTGAGGGGACTGTTGTCGGTGCGGCGGAAGCAGAAATGGCCCCTTACTCCTGCCTGGGCAGGGGCCCGTCCCGATCGGATCGGAAAACGGGTTCAAGGTTGGCCATTGATTCAGAGGCCATGCGGACGAGATCTTCGAAGCATTCACGGGTCTGGGGGGCACCGCGACCCATCGGTTCGCGACTCATCAGCACCAGCTCAAGGACTGGGCCAGCTGCCTTGGCTTGCACATCAGCGAATAGCTGCAGGCGTAGATGTTCCAGGCCGCCGCGCAGCACGGCGCTTAGGTGGGCTGGGGTGCGGTGATCAACCTCGGCATCGAGCTGGTCGACAAGACGATCCAGGCCAGCGATCAGATCCTGGGACTCGATCGGTTTCCGGGGCTTGAGCACCAGCAGAAAGCGGGCCATAGGCAAGGATGGGTTGGGTCCATCCTGCTGCTCCGTCCGCCGATCTGCCTTCTCGATCGGCATCCTTGGTCATGGAGTTCATCGAGCCGCCTGCTTGATGGAGCCGCCAGAGGTTTATTGCCAGGTTCGTGCCATCGCGTCCAATTCCCCCATGCCCCAGACCGATCGCTTCCCTGCCCTGCGCCGCGGTCCCCTGACTACCTTGCAGGTGAACCTTGGCTATCGCTGCAACCAGGCCTGCCGTCACTGCCATGTAGGTGCAGGGCCCCAGCGGACCGAGATGATGGCGCCCGCCACCTTGGCCCTGGTACCCCAAGTACTGGCAGCCCGTCAGATCGGTCAATTGGATCTGACGGGCGGGGCGCCCGAGCTGCATCCAGGATTCCGGGCGTTGGTGCAGCAGGCCCGGGAACTAGGAGTGCGGGTGATCGATCGCTGCAATCTCACCATTCTGCTGGAGCCAGATCAACAGGATTTAGCTGCCTTTCTGGCCGGTGAATCAGTTGTTGTGATGGCTTCTTTGCCTTGCTATTTGGAGGCGAATGTGGATCGTCAACGGGGGGCCGGGGCCTTTGCCGCCAGCATCGAAGGTTTACGTCAGTTGAATCGACTGGGATATGGCCACAGTGGCTCCAATCTGGAGCTGAATCTGGTTTATAACCCCCAGGGACCCAGCTTGCCACCTCCCCAAAAGGTCCTAGAGGATGATTTTCGGCGAAACCTAGGCGAGGGCTACGGGGTTGTTTTCAACAGCTTGCTGACGCTCGCCAATATGCCGATCGAACGATTTGCCGCCAGCTTGGCGCTCAGTGGCGAGCTTGATTCCTACCGCACTTTGTTGCGCGAAAATCACAATCCTGCCCATTTGGATCAGGTGATGTGCCGCCAGCTGATCAGCGTCGACTGGCGCGGACAACTTTTTGACTGTGATTTCAACCAGATGCTTGGGCAAAGGTCACCAGGTTTGTTTTGTCTGTCCGATTTGCTGGAATGGGATCCGGCCGGTGCGGCGATTGCGGTGGCCGACCATTGCTTCGGATGCACGGCAGGCCATGGCTCCAGTTGCGGTGGGGCCCTGGCCTGAGGTCCTGGCCTGAGGCCAGGGCTCGACCCATCCAAAAGGGGGTGGCCAAAGGGCTGAAACCATTTCCGCACACAAAAAAGCCCAGGGAGAACCTTCCCTGGGCTTGGTATTAGATGGGTGTTGGGCAGGAATCAGCCCAGGCCGATCTGGCTGAGAATGCCTTGGCCGGTTAGGAGCTCGGTGGCCAGGCCAATCACGAAGCCCATCATGGCCAGGCGGCCATTCCAGGTTTCTGCGAAAGCCACGAAGCCGAAGCGGGTTTCAGGAGCAGCCATTGAGGAGGTTGCGAAGTGTGAACTAATCGTAACAGGTTGTTACCTGTTCTGGGGTGCGGCTGTCCGAACCTCTAGGGATTCGATGCCCTGTGCCCCTCCTGGCTCAGGCAGGAGGGGCACAGGGCCCTCACGTTCAGCACACACTCCAGGAGTTGAAATCCATGGCTGCTGGCCGCCATCTCGCCAGCCTGGAGCACGGCGGCGCTTTCGAATTCCTCGGTGTGGCCACAGCGCACACAGACGAGGTGATGGTGGTCACGGTGGGCTTCACCGCTGAGCTCGAAGCGGCGCCCGCCTTCTGCCAGTTCGAGTTCTTGCAGCAGCCCCATGGAGCTCAACAACCGCAGGCTGCGGTACACGGTGGCCAACGAGATGCGATCCTCCCCCCCCCGCAATCGCTGGTGCACTTCCTCGGCGCTGAGGTGGCTGCTTTCGCCGAGTTGCTCGAAGAGTTCCAGCACCCGCTGCCGTTGGGCCGTCAGGCGCTGTCCCCGATCGTGCAGGGTGCTGCGTAGGCCCGCCCGCGACGCCGCTGGCGGGACGGCAGATTTCGTCGATGGGGATGGGGTAGGCAGGGAGCTGGGGGACGGGGCAGTCAAGCCAGAGGGGTCTGCCCTGAGTCGCAAGCACAGACGTTATTGAGAGGCTAGGTCGACGTCGGCCTGCCTTGGCCATCCCCCCCATCGAGATAACCCATCAGACCTGCCAGCAGGTCTGCCGTTGTAACCACCAATCGGTAGCCCAGGGCCACCGCCAGCAGGGCTGGATCAGGTAGGGCCGAGCCAAGCCGCAACAACAGCACGGACTCAAACACCCCCAGGCCTCCAGGGGCGCCCGGCACCACCAAGCCAACGGTCCAGGCCAGGGGAAAGGCCGAGAGCCAACGCCACCAATCCAGGGCATGCTGCAAATCGAAGGCCAAGACGCAGCAGGCAAAGCCGGCGAAGCGCATCAGCACAAAACCCCACTGACCCAGCAGCGGCGCCCACGGATAGGAGCGCAGGCGCAGGGAGCCGGCCAGGTCCTGGGCGAGGGCCTCCTGCAGGCCGAGCTGGCGGGCCCGTTGACGCTCAAGCCGCTGCATCAGTGGGTTGAGCCAACGGGGCCATAGGGCCAGCAAGGGCACCAGGGCCAGCAACGCGATTCCGTGTTCCAGTCCCCCCAGGGGTACGAGGGCCAGGGCCGCCGCCGCCGCCAGCAGCGGATCGAGCAGCACCGCCATCAGGGCCAGCGGCGTGCTGGTCCTGTTAGGTAAGGCGGCATGACCCTGGCGGAGGGCCTGCACCCGACTGGCCAAATGCCACACTCCCCCCGGCAGAAATTTGCCCATGTTGGTGGCCAGGTAGAGGCGAACCAAGGGCTCCAGCTGCGGTCGGAGTCCAAGCCATCTCAGGATGACGGCCCAGGAGAGTCCATTCACCACAAGGCTGAGCAGGCTCAGGCCAACCCCCAGGGCCAGCCAGCACAGTCCCTGGGTGTCCGGACGGTATTGGACCAGCTGGCGGCCGTTTTGCAGTAGGGCCGCCAGGACGAAGCCAAGGCTGACCAAGGTGATCAAGGGGCGCAGACCACCTGGAAGTCCCCCTGCAGGCCAGCGCAAGCCTTGCCTCCAGCCCTGGTTTCGAAACTTCAGCGTTAGGGACTGCGGTCCCTGGAGCGGCCAGGGCCAGGGCCATCGCCAAGCAGGACGTGCCATCAGGGGAGTTCTCCCTCATGGAGATCAGGGACGGGCTTGGCAGTGGGGGCGGCGGCGGGGGTTTGCATGAAGGGCTCGATTTGGCGCCGCACCTCCCGCAGGGAAAGCCCATGCAGGCGAGCCAGATGGGCCAGGTCCCCATGTTCGGCTTTGGCGCGCCACTGCCCATCTGGCCCCTGGGCCCACTTGATCCGAACGGGGCCCAGGGGAGTGGCGTGGGAATCGATCTGCCGTGGCAGAGACCAGCGCCGTTGCAGTTGCTCGCGCACCCCCAGGCTGGTGCCATGGCGCCACCAGACCCGTCGCAGGTCAGCGGCAAGGGCCGGTGGCGCCAGGGCGCTCAAGAGGGTTCCCTGGCGTCCCTTCTTCATGGCGATCGCCGTTGTGAATACCTCCAGCGCGCCCGCATGCCGCAGGGCTGCCGCCAGGAAAGCCAGGTCTTCGGCTGTGGCGTCAT
>CAMDWF010000151.1 GCA_945878795.1 Synechococcus sp. UW140 | reverse complement strand
TGTCGGCGGTGATGCAGCGGATGTCCATGGCGCCGAGAGTTTGGTGGCGATCGTAGCCAGGGCCACCCGGGGACCACAGGGCCGCCGATCGGGAACCTTGGCCTCAGAGCGGATCGGCGGTGAAGGGGGTCGCCCAACGGTCCTGGTTCTCTTTATTGAAAGGAGGGGCCCAACGGCGGATCAGCAGCTGCTCCAACTGGCGGCGTGCTCGGGGCTGGATCGGCACATCGCACCAAAAACGGATGCTCAACATGGGGCTCAAATCAGCTCGCCCCAGGGCCTCTGCATAGGCCGCCAGATAGCCCTTGCAGTCGTGCTCCCCTTTCCAGCGCCGATCAGCTCGCCCCGTTTCCCCCACGTACAACAACAGGGGCCAGGGCAGGGGATCGGGCCGATCAAACACGAAATACAGGCTGGCGCCCCGATGGGGCGGCTGGGGCCAACGCCAGAAATCGAGGGCCAGGGGCGTCAGCCCCAAGGGGTTGCAGAGCTCCGCCAGGGCGGTGGGGGTCCCCGGCGATGGGCTGGCAAAAAGGCTGCCTTGCTGGCCTGATGCCGGCGCAGTGGCCCCGTGGGGGGGCTGGCCAGGGAGCTTGCCCGGGAGGCGGGCGAACAGGGGCGCCTGGTGGGCTTGCACCCGCTGCTGCCAGGCCAGCAGTTGGTCCCGCCGCAGGTGCAGGGTGGCTGGGCTACTGGTGCCTGCGGCCGCGGGTCCGGGGGGATCGGCTCCGCTGCCAGGAGCAGTGCTCTCAAAGAAGCTGGGCTGGCGGGGAGTCGGCATCGCCATCGCGGCAGCGATCAGGCTTAGGTGAGGGGCAGCTTCGGTCCCCGCCGCCCATCCTGGCGCCCTTGACTCTGCCGTTCTGCGCTCGGCCGCTGCGGGTTGGGCCGTTGGTCGCGGGCAGCCTCGCCTGGGCTGGCCGCAGTGGGGCCGTCGCTGGCGCTGCAGGTCCTGGGATCGGGAAGGCGGGGCCCCGGCTCCGCTGCTGTGAACACGACTTTGCCAATCATTGCCTCGATCACCTGGGGCGGGAACTGCAGGCGATGCTGCAGGTCGGCCAGATCGAGGAAGGGGCCTCGGCCCCGCTCCCGCAGCAGGCGGCGGCAACGGTCTGGCGAAAGCCCTAGCTGCTCCTGCAGCAATTGGCCCCCGGCCTGGTTTAGCGCCACCTGCGGCGGGCCCTGGCACACCGCAGGGGCGTCATACCAACGGAAAACCAACAGGGGCAGCCACAACTCCAGGGTGGTGGCGTCCAGGTTCAACAGCCGCTGCAGGTCCTCCACGCCGCTGAGTTGCACCCCGCCGCGCTGGAGCCGCAGCAGCAGATCAGCCTGGGGGGCCGTGCAGCCCGGCAGCCGCTGCCATTCGGCGGCACTGGCCCGATTGACATCCAGTTGCCAGCCTTGGGTAGGGGCCCGGCGGGGCGCCAGGGCATCGCCTAGCCGTTGGGCCAGATCCTGCCCCAAGTCCCAGGTAAGCCGTGGTCTTCCCCGAGACTCAGCCGCTTGCTTGGTTTGGGGAGCCCGTCCGGAGGAACCGCTGGGGGACGGAGTCCCGATTTTATCTGCGGCGTTGAGGAGCAGCCGTGCCAGGGGATCCAGCCAGTGGCGCTTGGCCATGGCGGCCCTAATAGAAAGGTACTTGTTCGAACTGTGACATGGAATCCCCAATGGGGCCAGATGGGGCTTGCCAGGCTTGGCGGGCTGCCTGCTCTGGCCAGTCCATCAGCCCCCAGCCCAGGGCAAGGACACAGGCATGGGCCCTGTCCCTGGCCCCTAGTTTGCGGATCAGATTGCGGAGGTGGCTTTTGACCGTTTCAGGGGCCAGCTGAAGGCGGAGGGCAATTTCGTGGTTGCGGGCGCCGCTCGCCGCCCAGCCCAGGACCTCCCTTTCCCGTGCTGTCAGGGGGGCTGGCGGGCCCCCCAGCTTGGGGCTCCAGGCCTGGGGCTGCAGCATGGGCTCCTGCAGCACGCTCCCAACTCCCGCCTGCCGGAGGACCCTCAGGACGGCGGGCTGGGGCGGGCGCGCCACCACCAGCACAGTGGCCAGATGCGGTTGACCTTCCCTGCCTTGCCGCATCAGCTCAAGGCCACTGCCCTGGTCCAGGTGTTCGCCCACCAGCAGCAGATCGGGCTTAAGTCGTTGCACCAACTCCAGGCCCGCCACCAGGGTGGTTGCCGCCCCAAGCAGCAGCTCAGGTCGGGGCAGGGGCCCCGCTAACAAACGGACCAGCAGGGGGCTGGGAAGACAGCAAACCCAGCGGCGCTCAGCCAGGATCAGGGCCACCTGCGGCGGCAGCCCTGGGCCAAGCACAAAGGGGGACGGCTGCTGCATGCCGACCATGGCGGCGCCTAAGGTTGTCTGGGGTGGCCCAGGCTTACGGCATCTTTCGATACGTGGATCCGCACTTCCAGACGTCTCGCTGATTTCCCAGAATCAATATCTGGATGTTCTGTCTGCCTGCGCGTCGATGGCTTTCTTCGATTCCGACATCGTGCAGGTTGAAGCGCGGCGTATTTTTACGGATTACCAGCAACTGATGCAGTTGGGCAGTGATTACGGCAAGTTCGACCGCGAGGGCAAAAAGCTCTTCATCGATCGCATGGAAGAAATGATGGATCGCTACAGGGTGTTCATGAAGCGCTTCGAACTCTCCGAAGACTTCCAGGCTAAGCTCACGGTTGAGCAGCTACGCACCCAGCTGGGCCAGTTCGGCCTCACCCCCGACAGCATGTTTCAGCAGCTCAACCAGACACTGGAGCGGATGAAGAGCGAGCTGGGCACCGCTGGCTAAGGGCTTGGCTTTCGCCGCGGCTGCGTACGATCTGCGCTGAGCTTGGCGATGGGTCCTGCCGATGGCTGTGGCGAGCGGTGACGACGGCGGGGGGATGACCGATGGGGCCAGCGCAGCCACGGCCGGCTTGCCTCCCTGGCTGAGCCGGGGTCTGGCCGATCTGTTTCCAGCCTCCCAGGAGGCAATTGGAAGCATTGATCCCTGTCAGAGCCTGGGGGCCCGATTGATCGAAGCCGGGCGCCAGGGCCGTCCCCTGCGCATCAAGCTGGGCATCGACCCCACCGGCAGTGATATTCACCTGGGCCATTCGATTTTGTTCCGCAAATTGCGGGCTTTTCAGGATGCCGGCCATACGGCTGTTCTAATCATTGGTGATTTCACCGCCCGTATCGGCGATCCCACCGGTAAGAGTGCCACCCGGGTGCAGCTCAGTGCCGCCGCAGTGGAGGCCAATGCCGAAACCTACCTGGTGCAATTGGGTCTGGGCCAGGATCCCGAACGGGCCCTGCTCGATTTCACCACCCCTGGGCGCCTGGAGGTGCGGCGCAACAGCGAATGGCTGACGTCCCTCGATTTACCCCAGGTGATTGAACTGCTGGGCACCAGCACCGTGGGCCAGATGCTGGCCAAGGAGGATTTCGCCAACCGCTACGGCTCTGGCACAGCGATTGCCTTGCACGAATTTCTCTATCCTCTGCTTCAAGGCTACGACTCTGTGCAAGTGCAGGCGGATGTGGAGCTGGGCGGCACCGACCAGAAGTTCAATGTGGCCATGGGCCGCGACCTGCAGCGCCATTTCGGCCAGCGGCCCCAGTTCGGTTTGTTGTTGCCGATCCTGCCGGGGCTTGATGGGGTGCAAAAGATGAGCAAAAGCCTTGGTAACACTGTTGGGCTGAAGGAAGCGCCCCTGGATATGTATTCCAAGCTGGAGAAGGTGCCCGACAACCTCGTCGACACCTATCTAACCCTGCTCACCGATCTGGATTTGGCGGCGTTGCCAGAGAACCCGCGCGAGCGCCAGAAGGCTATGGCCCTGGCGATCACGGCGACCCGTCATACATTCGAGGAAGCTTTAAACGCTCAGAGTCAAGCGGGAATGATTGTTTCTGGCGGGGGAGTGACCTGGGTGACTGGCTCGACGACGTTTACACCTGGATTAGCTAGTGTAATTGATACGGTGCAATCCGTGCCTTTAAGTTCAGTTGAATACCCGGTTAAGGCTTTTTTCCTACTAAAAGCTTTGGGTCTTTGCACCAGCAGCAGCGAGGCGCGCCGCCAGATCCAGGGGGGAGGCGTGAAGCTTGATGGTGAAAAACTCACCGATGCCAACCAGGAATTCCTGAACCCCGCCGAACTCCAGGGCAAGGTGCTGCAGCTCGGCAAAAAGACCTTCCGCCGTTTCGTGGGCGGCTGATCCGCACCAGGCACTGGGCCGGCGCTCTCAGCATTCCAGACTTTCGCGGGTGTCTACGCCCGTGACGGGATTACGGCCACTGGCGCTGCGGCAAAGACTTACCTTGTCGGATCGATCCAGGAGCGCCTCACTGAAATCGGCATCGGTGATGTCGGCACCGGCAAAACTGCTGCCCGAGGCGATCACGCGACTCAAGATCGCCCCCCGCAGGTTGGTGCCGCCCATATCGACCCGATCCATCAGCACATCGCTGAGGTCGGCAGCGCTGAAATTGGACTTGGCAAAGGACCCCTGGGTGAAAATAGAGCCGTGCAGGTCGGCACCACTGAAGTCGGCATCGCGGGCCAAGGCCCCCGCGAAGGAACTTTCGGCGAGCTGTTGGCCATGGAAATCCTGGCCGCTCTGGTTGGTAAGGGTGTAATCAACCCGGTCAGCGAAGCTGGCCGCCGCCGGGCGGACGGGTCCCCCCAGGAACATCCACAGGACAAGAACCAGCCCCAGCCCCAGCACCGGCATCAGCCCCGTGGAGAGCAGGGAGCCTGGCCGGTGCGGTGGGGAAGGGGGCATGGAGAGCCTGGGGGTGTGGGGTTGGACAGGAAATCAGACCGTAGTGATCGGCACCCCCAGATGCTGGCTGATCCGATCGAGGGCTGCTTTTTCACTAGCCGTCACTTTTTCGCCACTGCCGAACAGGCCATTGCCGGCGGCTGCGGCCACGGCCTTGCAGCTGTCGACGATCAGCTGGGCATATTGCTGACAGCATTCGGCATCGCCCTTGCTGCGGGCCACGGCCATGGCCTCGTCCACTTCGACCAGGGCCTTGTCGAGCAACTTGCCGTTGCGCACGTCATCGACGGACACCTCAAGCTTGTCGGGCTTAATGCCCTGCTTAAGGGCCTCCTGATCAAACAGGCTGGCAATCAGGGGGTTGGAGCCATAGCGGCTGGCGGCCTGGGCCAGTTCGCGCCCCAGGGCGATGGCCTCCTGGGCACTGGAGAAGATGCCCATGTCCACAGCCATCACAGCCATGGCGGCGGAGAGGGGACCGCCGAGGAGTGTGTTGCGTTCGTCGCTGGTCAGTTCGATGGCCATGAAAAGGGTGTCAATCGACACGAGGTTCACTCCAAGCATGGCCCCAAACCGGCTGGGACGTCACCCCGTTGCCGGGGCATCCAGATGGGGGATCACCGCCCCGAGGAGGTGCAGGGACCCGGCCACCACGGGCAGGGGTCCGGGAGTCGCCAGCAGCCAATCCAATCCCTCTAGCAGGGTGGCCACCTCCCTGAGCTGGGGGGCCAACTGGGGACGCGCTGCTAACAGCTCAGCCCGGCTCCAGGAGGGCAGATCGGGCACGGACACCAGGGCCACCTGGTCGCCTGGGCGCAGCAAGGCGTCCAGTAGCAGGGGGGCCTCTTTGGTGCGCTGCATGCCCAATAGCCAGCGCCGTGGTCCACTGCCATCGCTATCGCCACTGCCATCTCCACCGCCAGCCGCGAGGCGATCGAGTTCGTCGCGCAAAGCCCGGGCACCGGGGGGATTGTGGGCGCCATCCAGCAGCAGGGGAAAGCCGCGAAAGTGGCGCCGCTCCAGCCGCCCGGGCCAGCGGGCCGCCGCCAGGCCCCGGTCGATGGCCTGGGGGGAAATGGTCCACCCAAGGGTGTGCAGGGCTTCGGCCATCGCCACCGCCACGGCCGCGTTGCTGCGCTGCAGGTTGCCCGCCAAGCCCAGGCGCGGGCCCCCTTCCACTGCGCTGGCCAAAGGCTCC
>CAMDWF010000150.1 GCA_945878795.1 Synechococcus sp. UW140 | reverse complement strand
TCCAGTGCGCAGGATGCGACCAGCAGCCATGACATGCACGAAATCAGGAGTTATTTCATCCAGCAACCGCTGATAATGGGTAATCAGCAGGATGCAGTTGTCGGGGTTGGCCAACTGGTTGACGCCGGCCGAAACAATACGCAGCGCATCGATATCGAGTCCAGAATCGGTCTCATCAAGGATGGCCACAAAGGGCTCCAACAAGGCCATCTGAAGAATTTCGTTGCGTTTTTTTTCACCACCCGAAAAGCCCTCATTGACGCTACGTTCCAAGAAGGCTGGATCCATCTGCACCACCTTCAAGCGCTCGCGCACCAGATCTTCGAAGGCGAAAGTGTCGAGATCTTCGGCCCCTTGGGCCACGCGACGGGCATTGGTGGCGACCCTTAGGAATTCAAGATTGCTCACCCCAGGAATCTCGACAGGGTATTGAAACCCCAGGAAGACGCCGGCGCGGGCCCTCTCTTCTGGCGCCAGAGACAGTAAATCATTTCCCATGTAATTAACCGTTCCAGCTGTAACTGTATAAGCCGGATGGCCTGCCAAGAGTTTGGAGAGAGTGCTTTTGCCACTGCCATTGCGACCCATAATTGCATGGATCTCCCCGGCCCTAAGGGTTAGATCTACCCCTTTGAGGATAGGTTGATCCCCGACTGTGGCATGCAAATTGCGGATCTCAAGAAGAATGGGGGCGTCGGGTCGAATCACGGGAAACAAACACAGAACAAGAAATGAAAAGGAAACAAGCCAGGCTTAAACCATGATCAAAGGTCGTGATTTAAGCCTCAAAGGCCTAACCGACGGAGCCCTCAAGCTTGAGGGCGAGGAGTTTATCAGCTTCAGCCGCAAATTCCATGGGCAACTGGTTAAAGACATCGCGACAAAAACCACTCACCATCATCGATACGGATTCTTCTAAATTAATGCCGCGACTCTGGAGATAAAAGAGTTGATCTTCCGAAATGCGACAGGTACTGGCTTCGTGCTCAATACTGGCGTCGGGCTGTTGAGATCGTAGGTAAGGGAAGGTGTTGGCGGCGGCCGTATCGCCAATCAACATCGAATCACACTGACTGTAATTGCGTGCCCCAACCGCCTTGGGGCCTATTTGCACCAATCCGCGGTAGCTATTACTGGAACGACCGGCACTAATACCCTTACTAATGATGGTGGAGCGTGTACCGGGACCGACATGGATCATTTTGGTTCCGGTATCAGCCTGTTGAAGATTATTGGTTAGGGCTACGGAATAGAATTCCCCACTAGAATCAGCACCCTGCAAGACACAGCTTGGGTATTTCCAAGTAATTGCCGACCCAGTCTCCACTTGGGTCCAACTTATATGACTGCGGGCGCCACGGCACTGGCCACGTTTAGTAACAAAGTTGTAAATGCCCCCAACTCCATTCTCATCACCTGCATACCAATTCTGAACCGTTGAATACTTAATATTGGCATCATCAAGTGCTACCAATTCAACCACTGCGGCATGGAGCTGATTGGTATCGAACATCGGCGCGGTGCAGCCCTCGAGATAGCTGACATTGGCGGCTTCTTCCGCGACAATCAATGTGCGCTCAAATTGACCTGTATCGCCTGAATTAATCCGGAAATATGTGGAAAGCTCCATGGGACAAGAGACGCCCTTGGGAATAAAAACAAACGAACCGTCACTGAATACCGCCGAATTAAGAGCAGCAAAAAAATTGTCATTACTTGGCACCACTGTACCCAAATAACGCTCTACCAAATCAGGATAGTCTTTTACGGCCTCACTGATGGAGCAAAATATGACACCATCTTCGGCTAATTTTTCCCGATAGGTTGTGGCAATAGAAACACTATCAAAAACAGCATCTACAGCAACATTACTCAGACGCTTTTGCTCGCTTAGCGGTATTCCCAGTTTATCAAAAGTTTCTAATAGCTTAGGGTCAACCTCATCCAGACTTGCCTTCTTGACTTGCTGCTTAGGAGCGGCATAATAAATCATCTCCTGATAATCAATCGGCCCATGGCCCAAAGCAGCCCAGTCTGGCTCCTGCATCTGCAGCCACTGGGAATAGGCCTTGAGTCGGAAATTCAGCAAGAAAGCAGGTTCCTGCTTTTTGGCAGAAATTAGACGCACCACGCCTTCGTCGAGGCCCTTGGCTATCTTTTCGGTCTCAATATCGGTGACAAAGCCGTAACGGTACGGCTGACTAACCAAATCTCCAACAGAAACGGTGCTGGTCATGGTGTTGGGGGGGTCAACCGCTGGTCAGAGCCTTGACCTCAGCAAGGCTGATGGTCTGCTGATCACCGCGGAAAGGATTGTCTTCGGTGAGAAAAAGCATGCAATGGCATTCCTTGCGCTCACGCATCGGCACGCAAGGGCAGTTCCAAAAAGCCTGGGCCACCTCGGCCTTTTTGTCCTCGTAATGGCGACAGGGACAAAGCGCTCCGCCAAGCTCATCTTTGTTTCGAGCCAATCCCTCAAGCACTACAGCAGTGACGCCCGGATCACTGCAGAAATAAGTGCCGGTGCGTTGGGCGTAGGTTTCGGCAAAGCGACGGATCACCTCCAAACTGTTATCAGTTCCGCCCGTACCTGTGGCGCTGCTGGGATCCGTGGGAACAGAAGCGTCGGAAACGGGCACGGCAAACAGTGGCAGGGTAAAGAGGAGGAGCTGACGGAATGGCAGAAACGAACCATCCAGACTTGCGAAACCTCAAAGTTTCGTAAGCAAATAGCCTAGGGCACAGGGCCGGAGGCTGGGGCCGTCCCGTCAAGATGATCCATTGTGCTCCCTGATGGATGGGATCGCGGGCCTAAAGACCTCCAACGAAGCACCAAAATACGTGGCATGGTGGTCAGGCACGGTGCCAGCCATGGAGCCCCAACCCCACAACCGATCCAGCGTCACCGCCGAGGCACCTCCCACCCGAAAGGCTGCCCTGGCTGTGCTGATGCGCCAAGGGGAATGCACCGCCGCTGATCTCGCCGAGCGACTTGCAGTTTCCGTCCAAGTGATGCGGCGACACCTACGCTGCCTGGAGGAAGATCAACTGGTCGAGGCCAGCAGCTCCCAAGCCGGACCAGGACGTCCGAGCAATCGCTGGCGGCTCACGGTTGCTGGCCATGGCTGCTTCCCCGATGGCAATGAGGCCTTTGCCTTGGGCCTTCTCAAGTCCATGGCGACCACCCTGCCCCCCGAGACCCAGGCAGTGCTGCTGCAGCAGCAGGCCGTGGTCAAGGCGGCCAAATATCGCCACCAGATCGGCGAGGGGCCCCTACAGCAGCGATTACAGCGCTTAGCTGAACTGCGTTGCAGCGAGGGCTATGTCACCGATTTTCACCGCGAAGTCACCGACACCGCCCCCCCCGATGGCCCCAACCAAGCCTGGCTGATCAGCGAGAACCATTGCTCTGTAATGCGCATCGCGGAAGCGTTCCCGGTGATCTGCGACCAGGAACTTCTGCTAATCCGCCAGACCTTCCCTGATTGTGAAGTCGAAAGGATCCACTGGCGGCTGGAAGCTGGCCACGCATGTGGCTTCCGGCTGATGCCCCTGGCCGACAACCCTCTGGCGACCCCGACCAGCCCCCAGCCATCGTGTTGAGCTCCGAAGATCAGCACTGGATCGAAAGTCTCTGCTTGCCGGCCTGGGAAAACCATCAGCTACGACTGCTGGCCCACGGACTGCGAACCCTCCAGACCATTGCCGCTCGCCGTCAAGGCGATACACCGGCCAGGGCCTCCATCCAATCCTGGGTCCTGGGACAGCCCCAGATCGGCGATGATCCTGGATTTACTCAAGCCTTTGTTCGCGAGCTGGTGGCCCTTGGCGACCAGTTTGATCAGCTCGCCACAAACCGATCTGTGACGCCCCTGAGCCTCGAACTGACCGATCTGCTGGCCTGGATCCTGGAGCACAGATCCCCCAGCCCAAACCTCTCTGAACAAGACCCTGGCTGCGATCATCGTGATCGCATCTCCGCGCTGTTCCCGTGACCGACTCACCGACCGATGCCCTGGCCTTCTTCCGGCAGAGCTGCGGGCGCTGGCGATCCCGCCGGAGCAGCCATCACCTGCTGCATCGTCGAGCTGAGGCCGGTAGTTCGTTCATTGAAGTGGTGGCCCTTGGGCCGGAGGAGCCCCGACTGATCGCGATCGCCACCCTGCACGGTCAGGATCCAACCGGACTGGTCGGTGGCTGCCAGGTGCGTTGGAGCGGCTCGATGGCCTGGGACAAAGCCGGGGAAGCCCACGAAGGCGAAAGCGTGTTCGGATTAATCCCCACCGATGACCGGGGTCGCGAAGGGCTTCTGCTGAGGGATCGGGGCTACGCGGAAACGGCACCCGTCGCCGGCCGCTTTGCCATGGACGCCCTCAACGAGCTGCTGCTGACTACGGACTACGAAACAATGAGCAGCGTCGAACGCTTCAGCTTCCTTGGTCCAAACGTGCGGCTGCGGAGCAGCACCGTCGAAGGGCTTTCCAACACCGCCTCCTTCTGCATCGAAACCCGGCTTGTAGCGGACGAAGCCGGAGCTAGCCCCCTGGCTAGCTCCGGCCCTGGGTCAGCCCCTGCGGTTCCAGGCCCCACAACGCCCCAATCACAAATCAATCGGGCCCTTTCTCCCCTGGGTTGGTGATCGCGGCCAGCGCCGAAGCCCAACGTTACGGTCTGTGAGTCCTGCGGTCCCCAGCCGAGACCAGTGGGGGGGGACACTTCTACTATTAATGTCACGGATGCCGGACCCCGCGTGGCTCTTCCCCTCCTCAACTACGCCCCCACCACCAAAAACTCCAGGGTGACTACCTTCCGGGTGGGCTCTGACGAGGATCCCAAGGCGGCGTCCTTGGAAAAATCCCTGGACCGGGAAGATCAGAATTTTGTGATCGAGTCGGCCTATCGCCAAATCTTCTTCCACGCCTTCAAGGTGGATCGGGATCGCACCCTGGAAAGCCAACTAAGAGATGGCCAGATAACCGTGCGTGATTTCATCCGATCCCTTTGTCTATCGGATACCTTCAACCGCAGTTTCTATAACCTAAACAGCAATTACAAGGTGGCTCGTCACCTTGTCGAGAAGCTGCTCGGACGCACCGTTCATGGCAAGTCCGAAGAAATCGCTTGGTCCGCCGTGCTGATGACGCGGGGCGTCAAGGGCATGGTCGACGACATTATCAATTCAGAAGAATATCTCGATAATTTTGGCTATGACACGGTTCCTTACCATCGCAATCGGGTCGTGGGCTCTCGCCAAATCGGCGAAACCCCTTTCAACATCACCTCGCCCCGTTACGACTCCTACCACCGCGGAGTTCTTGGGTTCCCCCAAATCGTCTACACCGGAACAGCCAAGGCCTATCCCCCTCGTGCCCAGCAACGGCGAGGCGGCTACCCAGAGGATTACCTCACCTGGGTACGCAGCCTGCCGGCCTTGCGCGGCGTGGGCGCCCCTGCTGGCAACACGTCGATGGATTATCTCTCCAAAGTCCCTTACCGCAGCATCGGCCGCTGAAGCGCCGATTTTTACGCCATACCAAAACCCACGGAGGCTTCTGTGGTTTTTTTGCGACCCCAGTCGCCCTACGGGGCTGGGGCGAGAGTCAGTGGATGCTGACGGCCCAACCCTGTACTCAGCAGAACGGCCGGGATCAGTCCAGACTGGGATTCACCTAATCTAATTGCTGTGAGCGAATTCTCCTCGTTGGCCATGCTGACGCTGCACCAGTTGCGTCAAATCGCCAAAGAGGTTGGAATAGATCTCTATAGCCTCAAATCCAAGGAAGAGCTGCTGAAATCCATTACGTCCACTCCTGACCTACCTAATCTCGAGGCCATTATTACGGCCGCAAAGGCCTTAGATGCCGAGCTCGAACCCGCCACCCGGCCTGAACCCGAAACCCGCGTCGTCTTCCTCCCCCGCGATCCCCAGTGGGCTTACGTCTTCTGGGAAATCGCTGACAGCGATCGGCAGCTCGCCCTGGAAGCCGGGGCTTCCCAGCTAGCCCTGCGCGTCGCCGA
>CAMDWF010000149.1 GCA_945878795.1 Synechococcus sp. UW140 | reverse complement strand
TGCCACGCCATATCATTACCCTCGAAGATCCGGTTGAATTTGTGCATCAAAGTCGCCAATCATTGATTCGGCAACGGGAAGTGGGCCTGCACACCCGCGAGTTCCATCGCGCCCTGCGTGCCTCTCTGCGGGAAGACCCCGATGTGATTATGATTGGCGAAATCCGCGACCAAATCACTCTGGCGACGGCCCTTGAAGCCTCCCAGACGGGTCACCTGGTGTTTGGCACCCTGCACACCAACTCGGCCGTGCGCACCGTGGAGCGGGTGCTGAGCATGTACCCCCCCCAGGAAGAGCAGTCGGTCCGCCGCACCCTGGCCGAATCCCTGCTGGCGGTGATCTCCCAGGGCCTGCTCAAGACCATTGATGGTCGCCGGGCGGCTTTCTTCGAAATCCTGATCAACACCGATGCTTGCCGCGACTATCTGGAACGGGGCGACCTCGATGCCATTGAGGAAATCATGGCCCGCAGCCACTTCGATGGCATGCAGACCATCAATCAATCGCTGCTTAACCTGGTCAACGAGGGCCGCACCTTGCCGGAGGAAGCCCTGATGCACAGCCACAAACGCGCCGAACTGGCCCAGAACCTGCGGGGCCGCGGCTAAATCCCGGCCGACTTAAAACCCACCCCAAGCCGGCCCCCCCCCCGGGGCCAGGCCTTCAGGGGTGATGGGCAGCCAGTCGGGCCACCAACAGCACGGTCAGGCCCACGGAAAGGCCAACCATGGCCAAGCGACCATTCCAGATCTCAGCTTGGGGCGTAAAACCCCGACGCCAAGAATTCAGCTCCTGTTGGGAAACCGGCTCCCCGGTGACCTCAGGAGCGTTCAAATCAACGGTCGGGTCAGGGGAAGGATCCACGGAAGGGGGGTTCGCCGAGGCCTGCGCTGTCAGGGGATCAGGAAAGCGGACCGAGCTAGGCCCGGGGCGAAGCCGAGCCGAAACAACGCATGCGCATCACCCTAACGGCAATTAAATGACATTTGACTCCATGCCGTTGGACGCTACATAAAGCTCTCCGGCGTCCTCCAGGGGAAGCCGGGCCATCACCCCCAGCTCCAGGGGGCTGGTCATGCCGGCCTCCAGCCGCTGCACGGCGGCCAGGCCAACCATGGCCGCATTGTCCGTGCAGAACTGCAAGGGCGCCCCAAACCAAACCAAACCGGCGGCGGCCGCCCGCCTCTCCAGCAGGGCCCGCAGCCGCAGATTGGCCGCCACCCCCCCCACCAGCACCAACGTGCCCAAGCCCTGATCCAGGGCGCACTGGCAGCTCCGTTCCACCAACACCTCGGCCACCACCTGCTCAAAACTGGCGGCCAGGTCGGCTATGGGCAGGGGGTGCGGCTCCAGTTCCAGTTGGCGCACCTGGCGCAGCATCGCCGTCTTCAGACCGCTGAAGCTGAAGTCATAGGGGTGGAAGCCCCCTTCGGGTCTGGAAATCCGTCCTTTGGGCAGGCGGAACCGGGCCGGATCTCCCGCCAGGGCCGCCGCCTGAATCGCCGGACCGCCGGGATAGCCGAGGCCCAGCAACCGCGCCACCTTGTCGAAGCATTCACCGGCGGCGTCATCGTGACTGCGACCCAGCCGGCGGTAACGGCCGGGAGCCTCGACCCGCACCAATTCGGTGTGGCCGCCACTGACCAGCAGCACCAGATGGGGCCAGGGCGGGGGGGGCTCCAGCAGCTGGGCCGAACACAGGTGCCCTTCCAGGTGATGCACCCCCACAAAGGGCTTGCCATAGAGACGGGCCAGGGTGCGGGCCGTCACCGAACCCACCAGCAGGGCCCCCACCAAACCAGGGGCCACGCTGGCGGCAACCCCATCCACATCTGCCAGCGCCAGACCGCTCTGCCGCACCACCCGATCGATCAACCCGGGCAGGGCCTCCACATGGCGGCGGGAGGCGATTTCCGGCACCACCCCGCCCCAGCGGGCATGCTCCTCCACCTGGGAGGCCACGGCACTCGCCAGCACCCGGCGGTCCACCACGATGGCCGCCGCCGACTCGTCACAACTTGTTTCGAGGGCAAGAACCGTGGGCATGGGTCCCGTGGGCCTCTCTTACTGTCACTCGCAGACATCCTGCCCCCCCAGGCAGATCGTTGCTTCCGTTATCCCGGCCCCCCCACGCCGCCCCCCATGCGCCGTCTTTTCGCCGTTCTCCTCTCCGCGTTCCTCCTGCTTGGCTTCGCCCCGGTGGCCCATGCCGACATCGGCGGCCTCGTTCCCTGCGCCGAGAATGCCCGCTTCCAGCAACGGGCCGGCACCGCCAAGACCAAGCAGGCCAAGGCCCGCTTCGAGATGTACAGCAAAGCCCTCTGTGGTGCCGATGGCCTGCCCCATCTCATTGTTGATGGCCGTTGGAGCCATGCCGGTGAGTTCATGATTCCTGGCATTGCCTTCCTCTACATCGCCGGCACCATCGGCTGGGCCGGTCGTGGCTATCTCCAGGCCGTGCGTGGCCGCAAGGACGCCACCATGCACGAGATTCAAATCGATGTGCCCCTGGCGCTGAAAACCACCATCGCCGCAGCCACTTGGCCCCTGGCGGCCCTCAAAGAATTCACCAGCGGCCAGTTGTTGGAGAGCGATAGCAAGGTGACCGTTTCACCCCGCTGATCAATCCCCACCCCATTCCCTGTTTTGCCCCAGCTGCCATGAAAAAGTTCCTCACCACAGCCCCCGTCTTTGCCGCCATCTGGTTTGGCATCACTGCGGTCATCATGATCGAATTCAATCACCTCGTCCCCGACTTGTTATTCTATCCTGGCTAAATCTTTAGGCTCTAAATTGAGTGAAAGCGGTCCGAAGGGGCCGCTTTTTTTTATGCAATCCCTGGCCGCTGGTCCCTGGCCCCAGGCGGCGCCGGGCCCAGCAGCTCAACCCAGGTCCAGCAGCCGCTCCAGTTGCACCAAGGCCTCCTCCAAATCGCCATTCACCAGCACCGCATCAAATTCCGCCGCCGCCGCCAGTTCCTCCCGGGCCCCGTCCAGGCGGCGAGCAATCGCCGTTTCGCTGTCTGTGCCCCGGCAGCGAATCCGCCGCTCCAGCTCCGCAAAGCTGGGCGGCGCCAAAAAAATCTGCAGGGCGGCCGGCAAGCTTTGCCGCACCTGACGGGCCCCTTCCAGCTCAATTTCCAGCAGCACCGGCCCCTGCTCCAGGTGGCGTTGAACCGATTGCCGCGGCGTGCCATAGAGGTTGCCGGCGAATTCGGCCCACTCCAGAAAGTCGCCGTCGGCGATGCGCTGCTCGAAGTCCGGGCGGCTGAGAAAGAAATAGTCGCGGCCTTCCTGTTCCCCCTGCCGGGGCGATCGGGTCGTGGCCGAAACCGAGAGCCAGATTTCGCTGTGGCGTTGCAGCAAGCGCCGCACCAGGGTGCCCTTGCCAACCCCACTGGGTCCTGTGATCACCGCGACGCGCTGGCCGGACGGCTGGGTGGTCATCGCAGGGGTAGGCACCGGATCGCAGAGTAGGGGCGCAGCCGCAGAAATCCCCAGGTGCAGGCGCAGCCAGGCCAGCAACAACCCCTCTCTGGTGCTCCAGGGGCCCCCCGGGCCCAAGAACCCCTGCGCCTGCAAGCCATGGATGCCACCACCCTGCGGGCGGTCCTGGCCGAGCTGCGCCAGGTGCTGCTGCCCAGCCGCTTCGAGAAAGCCCAGCAAAGTGACCCCCACACCCTGCAACTGGCCCTGCGCCACCTAGATGGCGTGCAATGGCTGGAGGCCGGCTGGTTGGCGGAGGCACCGCGACTGCTGGCGATCGAGGCACCACCCCGCCAGGGCGATGGCAGCACGCTGGCTCGGCAGTTGCAGCATGGTCTCAAGGGCCTGGCGCTGGTGGCCATCGAGCAGCAGGGCTGGGAGCGCATCGTCGAGCTGGTCTTTGCCCGCCGCCCCGGGGACCCGCCCGAACGGCGCCTGGTGCTCGAGCTCATGGGTCGTCACAGCAATCTCTTTCTGCTGGATAGCGATTTCCGGGTGATCGCCACCGCCCACCAGGTGCGGCCCAACCAGTCGCGGCAAAGGCCCATCGGCTGCGGCGACCGCTGGGGGCCGCCGCCGCCCCTCAGCGGTGACCAGCCCCGGCTGGAAGAAAGCCCGGAGCGCTGGCGCCAACGCCTCACCCTGGTGCCCCTGCCCCTGGGACGGGCCCTGCTGACCACCTACCAGGGCATCAGTCCGGCCCTGGCCCGCCAAATCAGTGGCGACCTGATCGACACCGCCGTCGCCAACCTGGCCGCCAGCCAGTGGGGCCTGCTCCATAGCCGCTGGCAGCGCTGGCTGCAGGCGGTGCAGCAACCGCAGCGCCATGGCCTGCGCCTCAGCGACGACGGGGGCTACTGCTGCTGGGACAGCAGCCGCCCAGAAAGCGCGAGCCCGCTGGCCCTCAACCTGGCCCTCGCCAACTACTACGGCCCCCGGCTGGAGCAAGGCCGTTTTGAACAACGGCGCCATGGCCTGACCCAGAGCCTGCAGTCCCTGGCCGAGCGCGAGCGGTCCAATCTCGAACAACAACAACAGCTGCTGGCGGCGGTACCCGAAGGCGAAAGCCTGCAACAGCGCGCCGATGCCCTGCTCTGCCAACCGTCCCCCAGCCGGGAGACGATCGACGCAGCCCAGGCGCTCTATCGCCTGGCCCGCAAACGCCGCCGCTCAGCGGCCTCGATCTCGCCGCGGCTGGAGCTGCACCAACAGCGACTGGCCTGGATCGAAGCCAGCCTCACCTTTCTTGAGCAGGCGGAGACCAGCGCGCAATTGGCCGACCTGGCGGACGAGCTGGACCAGCTGCCGGGTCGCAAGCCGGCGCTGGCCTCCCGCTCCCGGCGGCGCCAAGCCGCCGCTGTCCAAACCAAGGGCCAACCGGTTCCGCTTGAAGTGCGCACGGCCTCCGGCCTGCGGCTGCAGGTGGGCCGCAACCATCGCCAGAACGAATGGATCAGCCTGCGGCAGGCCCGCCGTGGCGACCTCTGGTTCCATGCCCAGGAGATACCCGGCAGCCATGTGGTGCTCAAGGCCTCTGAGGCCCCTGCGGGCGAGGCCGACCTGCGGGCGGCTGCGGACCTGGCTGCCCACTTCAGCCGCGGCCGGGGCAATGCCCGGGTCCCGGTGGTGATGGTGCCCACCGAAGATCTGCAGCGGCTGCCGGGCGCCGCCGCAGGAACGGTGCGCCACCGGGGGGGGGAGCTGTTGTGGGGCGAGCCCCCCAGGGCCCTCACTCTGCTGGGGGAGCCCTAGCCTCGCCAAGGAGCAGGGCACCATGAGCGAAAGCACCGACCCAACCATCAGCCCGGCCACCAGTCCGGCCACCATCGTGCCGCTGGAGCCAACCAGCGGGGTACTGGCGGCGTCCCCCCCACCGGTCGCCCCACCGGCCAACGCCGCCGCCGAGTTTCCCGGCGAGGTGGAAATGAGCCTGGTGGACCACCTGGAAGAACTGCGGCGCCGCGTGCTGCGCAGCCTGTTGGCGGTGGTGGCGGGGGCGGGCCTGTGCCTGGTGTTCGTCAAACCCCTGGTGAAGCTGCTGGAGGTGCCTGCCGCCGGCATCCGTTTTCTGCAACTGGCCCCGGGCGAGTTCCTGTTCGTGTCGTTGAAAGTGGCCGGTTATGCGGGCCTGACCCTGGCCCTGCCCTACGTGTTGTTCGAGGGATTGGCTTTTGTCTTGCCCGGCCTGACCCGGCGCGAGCGGCGCCTGGTGGCTCCGGCGGTTGCCGGCTCCAGCGTGCTGTTCGCCGCCGGGCTGGCCTTTGCCTGGTGGGCCCTGGTGCCAGCGGCCCTGCGCTTTTTGGTGAGCTACGGAGCCGATGTGGTCGAACCGCTCTGGTCGATCGAGCGCTACCTGGATTTTGTGCTGCTGCTGCTGCTGGCGACGGCCCTTGCCTTCCAATTGCCGGTGCTGCAGCTTTTGCTGGGCGCCCTGGGGCTGATCAACGCCAAGGTGATGCTGGCGGCCTGGCGCTGGGTGGTGCTGGCCAGTGCCCTGGCCGGCGCTGTGCTCACCCCCTCCACCGACCCGATCACGATGCTGCTGCTCACCAGCGCCATCACGGCCCTCTATCTGGTGGGGGTGG
>CAMDWF010000148.1 GCA_945878795.1 Synechococcus sp. UW140 | reverse complement strand
TGGGGCTGCCTTGGCTGGCGGGGCTGGCTGGCCGTGGTGGCCTACCTGGCCCTCGGCTCGCTGGTGACCCGCCTTGGCTTCCGGCGCAAACAGGCCTGCGGCCTGGCCGAGGCCCGCGGCGGCCGGCGCGGGCCGGAAAATGTCTGGGGCTCGGCGCTGGTGGGGGCCGTGCTGGCCATGGCCAGCGCCCTGCTGCCACCCCTTTGGCGGCCCCTGTTGCTGCTGGGTTTCGCCGCCAGCTTCAGCGCCAAACTGGCCGACACCTGCGGCAGCGAGATTGGCAAGCGCTGGGGGCGCCGCACCCTGCTGATCACCACCTTGAGGCCCGTCCCCCCCGGCACCGAAGGGGCCGTGAGTCTGGAGGGCAGCCTGGCCAGCGCCGTCGGCGCCGCGGCCATGGCGGCGCTGATGGCCGCCCTCGGCTGGATTGCCACTACCCAGGCCTGGGCCTTGGTGACGCTGGTGGGGCTGCTGGCGACCCTGGCCGAAAGTGTGATCGGCGCCACCCTGCAGCAGCGCCTGCCCTGACTCAGCAATGAACTGGTCAATGGCCTCCAGACCCTGTTGGCGGCCCTGCTGGCCATGGCCAGCGCCGCAGCCCTGGGCGGGGGCCTGCTGGCCTGAGGCGACCTTTGGCAAGCCCAGCCCCCAGGCCCAGCCTCAGCCCGGATGAACGGCCCCGGCTGAGGCGGCTTTTGCCTCTGCCCACTGCTGGGCGCCGTCGCGTAGGCCGGCCAGGGCGGCATCAAAGCGGCGCTGGGCCATGCGGGGATGCCAGCCGAGCCGCTGGCCCAGCTCAACCCAGGTGCAACCCAGCTGCAACCGACCCACCAGCAGTTCGCGGATAGCGGGATCAAGCGCCGCCAGTTGGCTTCTCAGCCAGGCCAATTGCGGGCTTGGCGAAGCGTCATCGCCATCTGCATCATCGGCGGCTGCATCATTGACCCCCGGCCCCGCCTGGGGCGCAGCGACCAAGCCATCAAGTAGCGAGCGGCCACCGGCACCACTGCCTTCCTGCGGGGTGATGGGCTCATCCAGGCTGCGGGGACGCCCCAGGGGCCCCAGGGCCAAGGCCTCATCAAGCACATCGAGGCGACAGTCGAGGGCCTGGCAGAGCCTGGCGGCAAGCAGCGGCGATCTACCCTGCTGCCGGCGCTGTTCCTGCAGGGCCAAGGCCCGCTGCCGCAGTTCCCAGAGGCGCCGCGGCACCCGCACCAAGGGCTCCCGGTCCCTGATTTCGTGCTGGATCGCCCCTTTCACATACGGGACGGCGAAGCTGCTGAGACTGGCGGCACGGCTGGGGTCAAAGGCATCAATTGCCTTCAGCAGGCCCAGGCTGCCCACCTGGGTGAGATCGTCGAAGGCCAGGGCACTGTTAACGCCATAGCGGGCCGCAATGCTGCGGACCAAGGGCAGATTGGCCCGCACCAGGGCCTGGCGCAGCACGCGGCGTTGGTGACCATCGCGGCAGGCGGCATAGGCCTCCAGCCACAGCCGGTTGCGCTCTGAAGCCGAGAGAGGGCCGGTCTTGTCTACCGCCCCTGGGATTGCGGCCAAGGCTGCGGTGGTGGAGCCAAGGGCCCCCAGTCGGGGAGGCGGACGATCGGCCCCAGCCGCCTTGGGGGGCGAGGCAGCATCGGCAGCCGCGAAAGCAAGGCTGACCTCTGGCTGACGGCGGATCAAGGCGGCTTGCGGCGTGGAATGGCGCGGCGGCGGAAGGGGAGCCGGAGGAAAAGGCATTGTCCCGGTCAAGAAGGGATGGGCAGGCTGAAGTGGTTCCAATCCAGCGCCATCCCCCAAACGGGGGAATTGCGCTCAAATCCAACCCACGGGCGTCGCCAAGGTTTCAAGCCTTAATCCAGCCCACTCCAGCAAGGCTGGCCAGGTGCGCAAGCGTTGGAACACCCGCCGGTGGCCCTCGCCATTGAGATGGACGCCATCGAGCAGCAGCCAATCGCGCCAGCAGGGATCCTCAAGTAACGGATCGATCAGGGGCAGGAAGGGCACATCCGCCTCCATGCAGGCCTCCTGCAGCAAGCCCTCGTAACGGCGCACCGTCGCCAGGTCGTACCAAAGCACTTCCGCCAGGGGCATGGCCTCTGCCAGCACGGGGGTGAGCCCCACTACAAAGACGGGCGCCAAGCGGCGGCACTGCCGCAACAACTGCTCAAAGCCATACAAAAAGGCCTCCGGTTCCAGCTGCAGGCGCCCGTCTGGCCGGCCCACCCGGGCGGTGTCGTTGAGTCCCACCGCCAACAGGATGCCCTGGGGACGCTGGCGGCGTAACTCACCCCGCGCCGTTACCTCGGCCTCCAGGCGGGCGGCGACGCGCTCCAGGCCATCGCCGCGCACGCCGAGGTTGTAGACCACCGGCCCATCGGGCAGCTCCATCCAGTGGCGCTTGAGGCTCTCGCACCAGCCGCCCTGGTCCGGGTCCCCCCAACCGAAGGCACCGCTATCCCCCAGGACGATCAGTTTCCTGGGAACGGCAAGGACCATGGCGCAAGCAATCGGGAGGGTGGGGCTGGGATCGGGGGCCAGCCTGGGGCTGGGCCAGCCACCAGGGCCAGCTCTGGGCGGCTCGCTTCAGAGGCGGGCCTGGAAGCGGGCCAACCGGTCCAGGCCGTCCTCCAAGCTGGCCTCTGCGGCCGCGCAGGAGAGGCGAATGCAGCGATCGTCGCCAAAGGCCAGGCCCGGCACCACCGCCAAGCCCACTTCCGCGAGCAGGCGGCGGCAGAGGCTCATCGAATCCAGCCCCCAGGCACTTACATCGGGGAAGGCATAGAAGGCCCCCTCCGGCGGAATCAACACCACCCCCGGGATCCGACTGAGGCCATCAATGAGGAGCTGGCGGCGGGTACTGAAGCGGTGCGCCATCTCGTGGACACAATCACGGCTCGCCGTAATGGCCGCCAAGGCCCCCATCTGGGCAAAACTGCAGACATTGCTGGTGCTCTGGCTCTGCAGGGCGGCGGCGGCGGCGATCACGGGGCGGGGACCGGCGAGCCAACCCACCCGCCAACCGGTCATGGCCCACCCCTTGGCGAAGCCGTTGACGATGAACAGCCGCTCGGCCAGATCGGGCGCCACCGCCGCCAGGCTGTGGTGGCAATAGCCCGGGGCCAGCAAAAATTCATAGATCTCGTCACAGACCACCGCCACCTGGGGATGGCGGCGCAGCACCGCCGCTATCGCCTCCAGGTCCTGGCGGTTCAGCACCATGCCGGTGGGGTTGGAGGGGCTGTTGAGCACCAGTAGACGGGTGGCGGGCCGGATCTGGACTTCGAGTTCGTCAGGGGTGAAGCGAAACCCCCGCGCCGCCTCGGTGACCAGCAGCCGGGGTTCGGCGCCGCTGAGGCGCACCATCTCGGGGTAGCTGAGCCAATAGGGCGAGGGCAGCAGCACCTCATGGCCGGGGCCAAGCAACACCTGAAAGAGGTTGTAGAGCGCCTGCTTGCCGCCATTGGTGACCAGCACCTGATCGATCGTCGTCGGTACCCCGTTTTCAACGCTCAATTTGGCCGCGATGGCTGCACGCAGGGTCGGCTCGCCGGCCACCAGGCCGTAGCGGGTATGGCCCGCCTCCAGGGCGTCGGCAGCGGCCTGTCGAATGAAGGCCGGCGTATCAAAGTCCGGTTCCCCCGCCGAAAGGCTGCAAATGTCCGCTCCAGCCGAGCGCAGCTCTTTCGCCTGGGCGGCGATGGCAAGGGTGAGAGAGGGCTGCAGCCCCTCGGCCCGGGCAGACAGCTTGAGCGGCGCCGACATCAGGGCGGGAGTGGGTGTCCTAATGGGCCATCCTGCACCACGTCTTAACCACGGCCCCCCCCTCAGGCGCGCGTGGGACGGGTTGGGGGTGTTTTGCTAGGGGGCGACTCGCCCGCCGATCCCCCCATGTCCCAGGAGCAGCTGACAGCCTTTCTGCACCAGGTCGAGCTGGATCCCTGGTACCAGGAGGCCCTGATCCAGGCGCCCGATGGCGAGACCGTGGCCGCCATCGCCCGGGCGGCGGGCTATCCCTTGACGGCCGCAGAGCTCTGGGCCGCCTCCGACCTGGAACCGGATCAGCTGGAGGAGCTGCCGCCGATCTGGCAGGACCCCCACGGCGAACTCTCGGCATTTCTGGTACAGGCCCAGGTCGATGGCTCGTTGCAGGCGGCGTTGAGCCAGGCCGATGACGTCGCCAGCGTGGCCGCCCTTGCCCAGGCCGCCGGCTATGCCGTGGCCAGCGCCGACATCTGGGCGGCCTCCGATCTCAATCCAGGCGATCTGGAATCCCCTCTTCCCCATAGGCCCTATCCCCAGCCCCTGTGACCGCTGCCGCTGACCTAGCCCCCTCAGGCGATTCCCTGGCCGCCGAGTGTGGCGCCTGTCGCCGCTGCGGCCTGGCCGAGACGCGTCAGCAGGTGGTGGTGGGCCGGGGCAACCCCAACGCCCGGCTGCTGCTGGTTGGGGAGGCCCCCGGCGCCGAAGAAGAGGCCTGCGGCCAGCCCTTTGTCGGCCGATCGGGCCGTTTGCTGGAAGCGATGCTGGCGGCGGCGGGCCTCAGCAGCGAACAGGATCTCTACATCGCCAATGTGATCAAGTGCCGGCCCCCGGGCAATCGCAAACCCAGCCGCGCCGAAATCGCGGCCTGCCGGCCCTGGCTAGAGCGCCAGATTGCCCTGGTGCGGCCCCAGCTGGTGCTGCTGGTGGGGGCCACGGCCCTGGAGGCGCTGCTGGGGATCAGGGGAGGCATCACCCGGCTGCGGGGTCAATGGCTGCAACTGGAAACCAGCCAAGGACCCGACCAACTGGCGCCAAGCCAAGCTTCCCAGCGCCAGCCAACGCCAAGCCCCCGATCGCCGCTGCGGTGGCCCGACCAGGGAGAGGGCGGCATTGCCCTGATGCCCCTGCTGCATCCCTCCTATCTGCTACGCAATCCCTCGGAGGCGGAGGGATCACCCCGCTGGCTGACCCGGGCCGATCTGGTGGCGGTGCGAGACCGGCTGGGGCGTGATCCTTGCCTTGGATAGGCATACTCGACTGCCCCTGACAGCACGCTACCGGTAGTGTGGTGTTAGGCCGCCTAGAGGAGGGGGCCGCGCTGACATTGGCGGGCCAGCAGCACTGGGGACAATCAAGCGATCTAAAGCTTTGGGGCTGATAGGACGCCATAAGTAGAGAACTCGCTGAACGAAAAGATCTGAGTAGCGTACATTCTCTACATAGAGCCCTGCGTCGCTGGTAAGCCTGAGGCAGCCATGGCAGAGGCAAACTTCGCCGTCAACGGGGGAATGGGGGCGGTGGCGGGAACGGAGGTGAAACCCATGGCAAAACGATAAATTATTTATATTTTTACCGAGGGTTGCGGCTTGTCAAGTTTCTTGGTAAGTCTCCCGGCTCCAGCATTGAACCCTGCGGTCGGCGCGTGGCGCTGGAGCCCCCCTACGGCTAGGCAAGCTCTGGGGGGATCCCAGCCCCTTGCCGCCATGATGGATCCCCATCGCCATGGCTTTTTAATGGAGCCCCAGCAGAACCGCCGGCCCGGCTGGCTCAACTGGCTGATCCTGGCTGCTTTTCTCTGGTCGACCTGGCAGTTGGCCGGCCTCTGGGTGACCCGACTCCATGGTTGAGCCCAAAGCGGCAGCCCCCCATGCCACGCCATCGCCGATAATTAGCTCTTACTGCGTTGCCTTGCCCATGAACCCTGTGCGTGTCGGGGTCATCGGCATCGGCAATATGGGCTGGCACCATGCCCGGGTGCTCAGCCTGTTGCGGGATGCGGAGCTGGTGGGGGTGGCCGATCCCGATCAGGATCGGGGCCAGTTGGCGGTTCAGAAATTCGACTGCCAGTGGTACCCCGATTACCGTGATTTGCTGGGACAGGTGGAGGCCGTCTGCATTGCCGTGCCGACCTTGCTGCACCACCAGGTGGGTCTGACTGCCCTCCAGGCCGGTGTGCACGTTTTGATTGAAAAACCGATCGCCGCCACCCAGGAGGAGGCGGCCGATCTGATTCGGGCGGCGGAGCTGGCCGGCAAGCTGTTGCAGGTCGGCCACATTGAGCGCTTCAACCCCGCCTTCCGCGAGTTGCT
>CAMDWF010000147.1 GCA_945878795.1 Synechococcus sp. UW140 | reverse complement strand
GCCCTTTGGCCGGGATCTCTTCGGCAGCTTCCCCCCCCTCAGCGCCCTGATGCTGCCGGCCATGCCGGCCCTGCTGGTCCAGAACCTGGGCTCGATGGGGGGCATGAATCTGGGGGGCCTGCTGCTGTTCCTGCTGCTCTTCGCCGCGGTGGTTCGCAATCCCAAGGTGCCCTACATCATTCGGTTCAACACCCTGCAGGCCCTGATGCTGGACATCCTGCTGGTGGTGGTCGGCCTGGTGTTTCAGTTGCTGCAATCGTTGCTGGGGGGCGGCCTGCTGTTTAGAACCCTGGCCAACACCGTCTTCCTGGGGACCCTCCTGATCCTGTTGTTCACCATTTTTCAGGTTCTGCGGGGCAAGGAAGCGGAGCTCCCCACCCTGTCCGAAGCGGTTCGCATGCAACTTTGAGTCCATGGCAAGGGCCGCACGCTGGGGTAGCTTGATTAATCCGTCGGTGGGGTCCGTCCCCCCCGCCCCTGACCTGCTCTGAAGGCGCCCATGACGCAGCCCTATTACGAAACCATGTACATCCTGAGTCCGGACATTCCGGAAGAGGAGGTTGAAACCCATGTCAGTAAGTATCGCGACCTTGTCACCGAAGCCGGTGCCGAGGTCCTCGATACCCAGATGCGGGGCAAGCGCCGCTTGGCCTATCCCATCGCCAAGCATCGCGAAGGCATCTATGTGCAGCTCAACCACAACGGTGACGGCCAGCAAGTCGCCACTCTGGAGC
Source organism: Synechococcus sp. UW140 (assembly GCA_945878795.1). Lineage (GTDB taxonomy): Bacteria > Cyanobacteriota > Cyanobacteriia > PCC-6307 > Cyanobiaceae > Cyanobium. Next base: position 5,358 of record CAMDWF010000147.1, on the reverse strand, counting down.
GGGCCATGCGCCTCTCCGAGGACGTGATCCGCTACCTCACCGTCAAGCAGGACGGCCCCATGCCCCCACCCCGGGTGCTGCCCAGCCAGGCTGAAACCACCCCTGCCGCCGAGCCCGCTGCCGAAATCGAAGCAAGCTGAAGCGTTCTTCAAACAGAACCGAAAATCAGGCTCCAGCCCGGCATCTTGGGATCTCGGGCCTTTTTTTATGGGCCGCCTGGAAGGCAGGCGTCCACCCATGGGGAAAACTCCGCAATTATTGCCATAGGGTGATTGGTCTTACATGGCAAAACAGTGGACCGTGATCCGCTGAAGCCCTCCCGATCCGCTCCGCCGGACCCGCCCCTGGGCGACCAGGCTGAGCTGCGCTCGTTTGGTCTGGCTGAGCGTTCAGCGGTGGAGCCCCCCTTGACTGCGACGGCCGAAACCCTGCGCAGTTCCGATCGCCCCCTGAGGGTGGTGCCCCCACCACCATCTCCGGTGCCGCCGAGGGAAGGAGCACCCGTCGTCCCAGGACGAGGTGTAGGGGGGACCGGCCAACCCTCCCTGGAGCGTTTGCGCCGTGAACTGGAAGTGACCCGCGAGGAGATCCGGCACTTGCATGAGATGACCCTGGAGCTGCCGGATATCTTCGAGGATAAATTTCGCCAAAGGCTGCGCGAAACCCTGCGGCAACAGCGGCTTTTGCTGGCGGAGAACGCCTCCCTGAAGCGAAAGCTGCTCGAACTGGGACCGGCGGCCAGCCCCGGGCCCCGGGCTCCCCTGCTGCTGCCGCCCGCCCGAAGCGAGCGGGTCGCACCCCTGGAACGCCATCGACGACCAGGCCTGATGCAATCCCTGCGCCAGGCTTGGGGGGGGCTGGCGGGGGGCCGAGCTAGTGCAACCTTTAAGGGTGACGAGCCGACCAGAGACGGGTAGGCAGACCCCAAACATAAATAAATCCTTCGGCGGCCCGATGGTCAAAGCGATCGTCGCTGCCATAGGTGGCCATGGCGTCGACATAAAGGCTGTCGCTGGGGCTGGAGCGGCCAATGACCACCGCGTTGCCCTTATGCAGACGGACCCGCACGTTGCCGTTCACCGTGGCCTGGGTGCAGTTGATGAAGGCATCGAGGGCCTGTTTGAGGGGACCGAACCAAAGACCCTGATACACCAGGTCAGCCCAGGCCATCTCCACCTGGCGCTTGTACCGCTGAACATCTGCTGCCAGGGTGAGGCTCTCCAGGTCTTGATGGGCACGAATCAATAACAACAGCCCTGGAGTTTCGTAAATCTCCCGGCTCTTGATGCCCACCACCCGATTTTCGATCATGTCGAGGCGGCCGAAGCCATGGCGACCGGCCAGGGCATTGGCGCGACGGATCAGCTCAACTGGGCCCAACCTCTCCCCATTGATGGCGACGGGCAGGCCCTGCTCAAAGCCGATGTCCACCTCTTCTGGCGCCTCGGGAGCCGCAGCCACAGAAACGGTCATGGCGTAGATCTCCTCGGGCGGCTCCACCCGGGGGTCCTCGAGGGAACCGGCCTCAATGCTGCGACCCAGCAGGTTGAGGTCGATGGAATAGGGGGACTTCTTGCTCACCGGTGCCGGAATGCCCCAGCGTTCGCCGTAGGCAATGGTCTCTTCGCGACTCATGCCCCATTCCCGGGCGGGAGCGAGCACCTTGAGCTCCGGGGCCAGGGCACCGATCGCCACATCGAAGCGAACCTGATCATTCCCCTTACCGGTGCAGCCATGGGCCACGGCATCGGCTCCCACCTCCCGGGCCACCTCCACCAGGCGCCTGGCGATGAGCGGTCGAGCCAGGGCGGTGGACAGGGGATAGCGACCCTCATAGAGGGCATTGGCCCGAATGGCCGGAAAGGCAAACTCGCTGATGAAAGGCTCGATCAAGTCGTCCACCCGGGACTCAATGGCGCCGGCATCAAGGGCCTTGAGACGGATCGGCTCGAGTTCATCGCCCTGGCCGAGATCGGCGGCCAAGGTGATGACCTCTGCGACTCCCCATTCTCGCTTGAGATAGGGAATGCAAACACTGGTGTCGACGCCGCCGGAATAGGCCAGCACCACGCGCCTGGCCCGGGGTGCTGGGCCTACCTCCGGTTGCGCCTGCCCGCTGAATCCCATCAGTGCCGCTCCTGCTGTGAATGGATGGATTGTGGTCCGCCCAAGGATTCTCCCCCCTCGCCGCCTGGGGGTAAGTTCCAGCGACCCGCCAGCCAGAGAGCCATGGCAGCGGGAGGCACCAAAACCAAAAGCCAGATCAACCAGGGAGTGATCACCAGGGGCTGGGGCCAATGGTTGCCGGCGGCCACCAGAAGGGCACTGAAGCCAAGGGCCAGGACCCATAGCCAGGCGATCTGGCGCCACTTGGGATCAGGCATCGAGAGGGGGTGGGGTAACGAAGGCTGGGAACAAGCTCGAATCGGCTCGGGAGGCAAGGGAGTAGGCTGATGGGTCGATCCACGCCCATTGACCAAGTCGTTATCTTGATGGACAGCAGGGCTGTTTGTCTTGATGGCGGCTTTGCCGGGGGGCCTTCAGAGCGACGGCATGAGCATTCTTGACACCATCAACCCATCGCTGACGCGCTATCGGCGGGATGAGCCGGCACCCGTTCTGCCGCTCCGCGACGAGCCGGACCTGCTCAGCCTGCTGGAGGCCAGCGGTCGATTGGTGGCCGACGAAGAAACCGCCAGCACCGATGTCAGCACGGTAGAAGAAGAAGAACTCTCGGCGCTGATGGGCGAAAAAGAGGAGTACACCCAGACGGATGACCAGCCCGAGGAAGCCTGGGAGGACTGACCCCTACGCTGGCGCCCCAAAACCCATGGCCCCCATCAACGGCAAGCTGACCGCCGCTCTTCTCGGTGGCCTTCTCCTGCTGGCCTGCCTGGCCAGTGATGGCTTCCTGGCCAACTCCATGCTCACCTTGCCCTTTGTGGTGGCCGCTTTGGTGAGTGCCGGAGTCCTGGCCTGGGGAGTGCCCAAACTCCGCAGCTTCAAGCTGGGCCAAGTGATCCGTGAGGACGGCCCCCAAGGCCACCTCAACAAAGCTGGGACCCCAACGATGGGCGGCCTGCTCGTCGTGCCCGTCGGGCTGATCATCGGCGGTTTGACCAGCGCCGGAGATCCGCGCCTGCTGGCTGTCGCTGCCGTCACCCTTGCCTTCATGGCGATCGGAGCCATTGATGACTGGCGCAGCCTGACCAAGCGCAGCAATACGGGCCTAACCCCCCGCGGCAAACTGGTGCTGCAGGCCCTCGCCGCAGCCCTGTTTCTGGCTTGGGCCTGGCAGGGCAACTGGCTGGGTGCAGGGCTGCCCGGAGATGTGGCTCTGCCCTTCGGCCGACTCCTGCCCCTCGGCCTGCTGATCTGGCCCCTGGGGTTGTTTGTATTCATGGCCGAAAGCAACGCCACCAACCTCACCGACGGCCTTGACGGCCTGGCGGCGGGTTGTGGTGCGGTTGTCTTCACCGGCATGGCCCTGCAACTGATGCTGCGGGGCAACGGGGGCGACCCCTCCCTGGCGGCCTTCTGCGTGGCGATGGCAGGGTGCTGGGTGGGCTTTCTGAGCCAGAACCGCCATCCGGCGCGGGTATTCATGGGGGATACGGGTTCCCTGGCCATGGGGGCGGCCCTCTCGGCCGTCGCCTTGCTGAGCGACAGCCTCTGGCCGTTGCTGCTGATGGGGGGAGTGTTCTTGGCCGAATCCCTTTCGGTGATCCTGCAGGTGTGGGTCTACAAAGCCACCAAGGGTGCCGACGGCAAGGGCCGGCGCATCTTTCGCATGGCTCCCCTGCATCACCACTTTGAGTTGGGCGGATTGAGTGAACAGGGCGTGGTTCTAAGTTTCTGGGGTGCCAGCGCCCTGTTGGTGTTGTTAGGACTCGTGCTGCGACCCTGAGCTTCCGTGCGGCCCAGCGACTGACCGCCGCGTTGTCCACCCTTGTGTTCCAGGGACCACACCTGCCAGCCTGGAAGCCATCCCCGAATCTGGTCGATGGCTTATTTCACCTGGAGAGAAGCGGGCCTCACCTCTGACTGCGCCAGTCTCGACGCCATGGCGGCCCGCTTCGAAGAAGCGGCCTCCCTGATGCGACGCATGGCCGCAGAAGGGTTCCAGTTGGAGCCTGCAGCAGATGGATCCCACATCACCCACCCCGATCCCGCAGTGTTTGAGGCCTATGGCTTCGTCAGCGAAGAACCCCCGGAGCGTCAATTGACAATGTTGCCCTGAGGCCAGGGGGAAGGTTGCCCTAAGGCCAGGGGGCAAGTGCTAACGGCGCAAATAGCCGAGCACCCAAACCACCACGAACACCAGCGAAGACAAACCCAGATACACCAGGGTCCAGCGCTGCAGGCTCTCGATCGTGAGGTCGAAGGGCAGCTCAATGGCATCGCCAGCGGTGCGAAAGGCCAGGGGCCCGACCTGATGCGGCACCCCGAAGAGGGTCAGGGGGAAGCGAACGGTCACCGCAGGGGACAGCGTGGGTCACGGGCAGGTTAGGCAGCCGGGATGGGGCCCAGGCCGCGGCGGCCAGAGAGGATGGGTAGCGGTATTTGGAGAGCGGCCCATGGCCCCAGCCCATCCCCCCCGCTTGCCTTGCACCTTGATGCTGCTGGGTAGCGGCGAGCTGGGCAAGGAAGTGGCGATTGCCGCCCAGCGACTGGGGTGCCGGGTGATCGCGGTGGACCGCTATGCCGGCGCCCCGGCCATGGCCGTGGCCCATGCGGTCGAGGTAATCCAGATGACCGATCCGGAGGCCCTCAAGGCGGTTGTGCGGCGTCACCGACCCGATCTGGTGATTCCGGAGATCGAGGCCCTGGCGGTCGATGCCCTGGTCGAGCTGGAGGCCGAGGTCACCACGGTAATCCCCACCGCCCGCGCCACAGCGATCACGATGAATCGCGACCGGATCCGCGACCTAGCGGCCGCCGAACTGGGCCTGCGCACCGCCCGCTATGCCTACGCCGACAGCGCCGCAGACCTGGCCGCCGCCGCCGCCGCCTTGGGCTGGCCCGTGGTCGTCAAGCCGGTGATGAGCTCCTCCGGCAAGGGGCAAAGCGTGATCAACAACCCAGATGAAGTGGCGCTGGCCTGGGCCGCGGCCCAGGCAGGGGCCCGTGGCAGCGGCACCCGCGTGATCGTCGAGGAGTTTCTGCGCTTCAGCCTGGAGATCACGCTGCTAACGGTGCGTCAGTGGGAGGGTCCCACCCTGTTTTGTCCGCCGATTGGCCACCTTCAGGAGCGGGGCGATTACCAATGCAGCTGGCAACCGGCCGCCATGGGGGCGGCCCAGCTGCAAGCGGCCCAGGCGATGGCCCGCCAGGTAACGGACCACCTGGGCGGAGCCG
>CAMDWF010000146.1 GCA_945878795.1 Synechococcus sp. UW140 | reverse complement strand
GATAGGTAGCCGGGCCGAAGCAGTCCTCTCTGTCTCAAGGCGCTGTTCGCTTTCAATCTCCCTGGCCAGAAACACATTCAAGAACGTGCGGATCACGGCCACCAGCGCCAGTTGCAGCAGATTGCGCTCCGAGGGGCTGGTGGTGGTGCTGACGATGTCGGCGCCGAGCTGGAATTCCAGGGCCATCGCTAGCCAGCTGGCAAAGGTAAGCCTGGCCCGGGTTGAGGGGCGCAGGGAGGGGCCCCGAACCCGGCTGGGCCGCAGCTGGCCGAGGGTGACCAAGAGCCCCACCAGCACGGTGATCACCGAAAGACCCTCCAACAGCAGACGGGTCGTATGGGCCAGGTCCACCAGCAGGGGGTCGGCTATCTCGGTGATAGACATCGGGGGCAACTGGCTTTGGGGCCATGCTGCCGCATAAGCCTGGGGCAAACTTGTTGAAATCCTTGTTTCGCCCCTGCCCATGGCTCTCCTGCCCGACAGCGCCCAACTCCTGAATCTGGAACGGGGCAGCCGGCGCCAGGGAACGGCTCTGGTGGCGGCCGATCTGCTCGGGATCTGGCGGCTGCAGCGGGTCTGGCCCCGCCAGGGCGGTGAGCCCTCGGGCCCCAGCAGTGCGCTGTTGCGGGGCCTGGGGGCTCGCCTGGAAATCAATGCCGCCGGGGCCCCGTCCGCCGCCCTGGACAGCCCCTGGATTGGGCCCGCCAGCGCCTCGGGCCCAATCCAGGGGCTGGCGTTGGTCAATGCGGTGAGCCTGGGGCCCCTGGAATTGCGCTTTGAGGGGCGTGCCCGGCTGGCGGGTCAGCGGCCGTTGCTGTGGTTTGGCTTTGATCAATTGCAGCTGCGCTTTGGCAGCCAGGTGTTGTTGCAAAGGGCTTTGCCGCCAGCGGCAGCCCAGCGCCAACCGTTTTTTGCCCTGATCGGCAAGGGGCCTGGTTGGTTGGCGGCCCGGGGCCGCGGCGGCGGCCTGGCCGTATGGCAGTTGCAGACCCCCGCCCAGCCCTTGGGGGCGGATCAGAGCTGAGGGGGGCAAGGGGCGCTGGGGTGGTGGTAGTTCAAGGCCGCAGGCGGTCAAGGCCGCAGGCGCCGCAGCGCGCCAGAAGGGGGCTTCCCGAAGCGCTGTTGATAATCGCGCCGGAAGTTGGCGACGCTGAGGTAACCGCATTCCTGGGCCACCGAGGTCACGGTGGTACCGGACATGGGGGCGAGCAAGCGTTGCTTTGCCAGCTCCAGCCGTTGCCGACGGATGTATTGCATCGGCCCACAGCCAAAGCGTTGGCGGAAGGCGTACTGGAGGCTGCGGCGGGAGTAATGGGATTGCTTTTCCAGGTCGCTGAGGCTGAGGGGGCGATGGCAGTTGGCGCCAATCCAGTCGATCAGGGCTTCGAAGGGCCCGCCCACACCGGAGTGGCTCGGTGGGGGTTCGTCGGGCAGGGGCCCAAGCAACAGCCCTACGAGTCGCAGTAGCAGGTCATCGAGCCGCAGGCTTTCGCTCAGGTTGCCGTTGGCCACGGTGGCGGCATTGAGGAGGGCCAAGGCGCGGTAGAGGCTGAGGAAAGGGCCCGCTTGCTGTGAATGGTGGTATCGCAAGAGCATGGGGGACTCCAGGAGGCCCGGCGGATCTTGGGGGGCCGCTGGGCCCGCCATCCCCTGCCGCACCTTGGCAATCGCGTTGCGGGGTAAGCGGATTACCACACCTGCTAGCACGTCGCTGCTGACCTGCCAATCTCCGCCCGGCAAATACAACACCGTGGAACCGGACCGGTTGTCGAGTCGCCTTCCACCGACATCAAAGTGTCCGACCCCCTGGTACGGAACGATCAACTGGGCATCGTCCATGCCTTCAACCCGGCCACAAATGCCACTGCCCCAGTTGCTGATCACGGTGATGGCGCCGATTCGCAGCCCCCCGCTGATCACCTGGAAGGGTCGATCCCGGTGGAGAGCATCGCAGCTGCGCACGGGCAGCAGGGCTTGGATCCCCTCGGCGAACTGCACCGGATCTTTGCAGATGTGGGTATGGGGCAGTGTCAGTAGGGGCAAACCGGCGGGGTTGGCGCTACTGGCTTTCCAGACGGGGGGGATGGAAACCAGGCTCAAACAGGGCTGGATCAGGGGGTTATGGCGCCATCTTGAAGCAAGAACGCAGATTCAGGCGTTGAGTTGCAGCAGATCCCGGCAACCGGTGATGGCCTGCACCGCCATCAACAGGGCGACCAGGGCATTGGCCGCCAGGTGCAGGTGTCTTAACAAAGGTCTGCTGCGGATTTCCGGCGCCGCCGCCATGGCAAAGAGCAACAGGCCGCAGAGCAGCCAACCGCCCCAGAAATGGGAGCGCCAAAATGACCAAACCAGGGGGTTGTCGCTCCAGCGGGGTACCTCTGGCTGGAGTCCGAGCCCCAGCAGCGCCAGCCAGCAGGTGAGGGCGAAGCAGGCCCGCAACCAGGGCCGTTTGACACGCCAGAGGGCCAGGCAGGAGGTCAGGGCCGCAGCGGCACCCAGGGCCAGGGCCAGGGGCCGCTGGGGCCAGTTCGCTCCTGGGACAGCGCCAGTGGCATCTGTGCCATGGGCACCTGTGCCTGTGGCACCGGCGTGGAGGAAGGACCAGCCCAGGGCCAGCAGCACCGCCAGCACCATGGCGGTGGTCAGCCAGCGGCCGTGGTCTAGGTGTTCGGGGCCCACCGAAGCCGGTAGGGGGTATTGACCCAAGCGCCGCTCCCGCACGTGGATGCCGATGCGGATCGTGGCGCCGATTACGGGATAGACGAACAGCACCATCAGCAGGGGATGGAGCAGCGAGAGCCACTGCAGGGCCGAAAGGGGTTGGGGCGCCAAGGGCGGGGGCAGAAGCGGGGTCATGGAAGCACTGCGGGCCAGCCCTGGCGGATGAGCAACAGGGAGAAGTAGGGAGCCTCTTGGGCCGCCACCTCGGCCGCCGGCTGGAGCTGTTGGTCGGGCCAGCCGACCCGCATTGCGAACAGGGCCTGCTCTAGCAGGCCCCGCTGCTCTAACAGGGGCCGCACCCAGGGCCAGCGATGGCCCAGTTTGAGTAGGGCCAGCACCCAGCCGCCGCTGGCCGCCTGGGCCAGCAGCTGGTCCAGTTCGGCGGCGGTTTCTGGGGTTGGCAGCAGCAGCAGGCCCTGGCGCTGCAGGGCCAGGGGCCAGGCTGCGGCGGCAGCAGCTGCCGCCACGGAGGTGATTCCGGGTATCAGGCGTACCTCAAGGGTTGGATGGCGTTGCTGCAGGGCCAGCAGCACGTAGCTGGCACTGGCAAAGAGGGACACATCGCCTTCGCAGAGCAGCACCACCCGCCTCCCTGCGGCCCGTTCGGCGGCTAGCTGGTCGGCGGCCAGGGCCCAGGCCGCCCGCAGGGAGGCGGGTTCTGCCACCATCGGAAATAGCAGGGGCAGGTGTCGCTGGCGGTCGTGCAGCCAGGGCTTGGCAATCATGGCGGCCATGCCCTCGGCGCCCTGGCGGGCCACCGGGTAGGCGACGGTGTCGGCGGCGGTGATGGCCCGCACCGCCGCGACGGTGAGCAGGTCGGGATCGCCAGGACCAACCCCCACCAGGGTGAGGCCAGGGCTGGCCGCTTCAGCTGGCACAAGGAAGCGGTTGATGGCGAAGGCCTTTTGCTGCCACCCTTTCTAGGCTGCGCTTCTCCCCGGGCCAAGCGGACTCCCATCCCGCTGCCCGCTCCTTTAGCCCCTGTCGCCCCCCTCGCCGCCGCCGCCATGAGCCTGCTTCTGATCCATCCCGCGGCGGGCCAGCCGCCAGCCCCGGCCTGGCGCACGGCGGATGCCGGCCAGATCCAGACGCAACTGGCCGGCCGCGGCATCCGCTTCGAGCGCTGGTCGGCGGCGGTGAATCTGCCGGCCGAGGCCGACCAGGAGGCGATTTTGGCGGCCTATGGCCCCCAGATTGCCCGAGTGCAGGCAACGGGCAGCTATCCCACGGTGGATGCGATCCGGCTGGCGCCGGACCACCCCGATCGGGCCAGCCTGCGGCAGAAGTTTTTGGCCGAGCACACCCACAGCGAGGACGAGGTGCGCTTTTTTGTCGAGGGTCGGGGGCTGTTCTGCCTGCATATCGGCGCGGAGGTGCTGCAGGTGTTGTGCGAGCGCAACGACTGGATTGCGGTGCCTGCCGGCACCCGCCACTGGTTTGACATGGGCCCCGAACCCCAGTTCTGCGCCCTGCGCTTCTTCGCCAATCCAGAAGGCTGGGTGGCGAACTTCACCGGTGATGGCATCGCCAAGAACTTCCCGCTACTCGACGAGCTGCTGGGCGAGCTGCTGATCAGCGCCTGATTTTGTTGGCCCGCTCATGGCCCTGCCGCCCAACCCTGCCGCCCGCTCTTAGCTGTGCATGCGCGGTTGGGGGTGTAGGCTGGCCAGCAGGGCGGCCTCGGCCTGGGCCAGCTCCTCTAACCGGTTTATGAGTTGGGGGCGGGGAAAGCGCCGCTCGGCCAGCACCCAGTACAGCCCGAAATGGCGGGCCTCGCTGGCCAGGAGGTCGCCGTAGAGTGCTGCCAATTCAGGGTCGGGGCTGTGGGCTGCCAGCAGGGCCATGCGCTCGTGGCTGCGGGCCTCGATCAGGCCGGCCACGAGCAGGCTGTCCAGCAGCCGCAAGGGTTCTTGGCGCCGCACCAGGCGGGCCAGGCCGGCGCCGTAGGGCGGGGCGGCCAGGGGCCGCAGCGGAATCTGGCGGTGGATCAGCAGGCGCTGCACCAACTCGAAATGCTCCAGCTCTTCGCGGGCCAGGGGGCTGAGCACGGCGGCCAGCTCGCCATCGGAGGGGTAGCGAAACATCAGCTGCAAAGCGGCACCGGCCGCCTTGCGCTCGCAGTGGGCGTGGTCGATCAGCACGCTGTCGGGGTGGGCCAGGGCCTGCTCCAGCCAGGCGGCGATCGAGGGTGCCGCCAACCACTTGACCCGCTCGGGGGCGCTGCCGATCCGGGTCATGACGAGGCCCGCAGGTGTTCCACCAGTCCCTCCAGGGCCAGGCTATAGCTGGCGGGCCCGAAGCCGCAGACCACCCCCAGGGCCTTGTCGGCCAGATAGGAGTGGTGGCGAAAGGGCTCGCGGGCGTGGATGTTGCTGAGGTGCACCTCCACAAACGGGATCGCCACGGCCAGCAGGGCATCCCGCAGGGCGATGGAGGTGTGGGTGAAGGCGCCGGCATTGATCAGCAGGCCCTCCCATTGACCCCGGGCCGCTTGGATGCGGTCCACCAGGGCCCCCTCGTGGTTGCTCTGGAAGCACTCCAGCTCGGCCCCCAGGGCCAGGGCCCGGGCCGTCAGGTCGGTATTGATCTGGTCAAGGCTGCGGCTGCCGTAGAGGCCGGGCTCCCGCTGGCCCAGCAGGTTGAGGTTGGGACCGTGAAGCACAAGCAGGCGCATGGGGGAAGGGGACAGGCGGGCTGGTAAGTTTTGGGGGTGTGGTTCGGGTCGGTGCCCGAGTGGTTAATGGGGGCGGACTGTAAATCCGCTGGCTCTGCCTACGTTGGTTCAAATCCAACCCGGCCCACCTTTCCACATGCCCTTGTAGCTCAGCGGTAGAGCACTCCCTTGGTAAGGGAGAGGTCACGAGTTCAAGTCTCGTCAAGGGCTTCCCTAATAAACCAGGTGGCCCTGGGTGCCTGGGCTGGGTCGATCAATCATCACGAAAGCCCCAGACCCGAGCTGGCTGCACCGCTTTGATAACTAGCAGCGGGCGCTGCTGGTGCTTGATCGGGTCGGGTAGTTGGCCCAGACGCGGGGGGCTCAGCGAACTGGAGCTGGGATTGATTCAAGGTTTTGAGTTCACCCACGAGCTTGCCTGGAATCTGCTGAAGGACTACCTCACCCACCAGGGAATCTCCCAGATTGTGGGATCACGCGATGCCACCCGCCCGGCCTTTCAGAACGGCTTGATCGTCGATGCTGAAATTTGGATGGAGATGATTCGCTTAGGTAGGGCTTCCTTATAAATGTCAGACCGCTTCCGCTGCAGTTGATTTGAACGGCACAAAGCGGTAAAATGTGTTGAAATCGGCTGATTTGAGCCGAAAAGTCGACCAACGTTTTCCATATGTACCGGCGCGAGCATCGCCATCAGCTTT
>CAMDWF010000145.1 GCA_945878795.1 Synechococcus sp. UW140 | reverse complement strand
AGACAGCAAATCATTGGAGCCTGCTTGCTCCAGTTCACGATGCTTACATGTACTTTTGCCTCTCCAGACCAGGGCTGAGTTGAGATGGCGGTTTCAATATACCCTCCATGATCGCGGATATAGTCCAAGGAGGCTTTGCGATTGTAACCTCTTCGTATCATGTTTGTTCCAACCAAACCCGCTCTACCATCAGGCTTAAGATTGTCATGGGCGAGACGAAACCAGTAGCAACAGACATCAGCGAAGTTGGCCGAATCAGGAAAACGCTCATACAAACGTTTGACATAATCAGAGCCCAAGCCTTCTCGTAATCGTTTCCCACCGAGAAACGGCGGGTTCCCCACATAAGCATCGGCCTCCGGCCAGGGCGTGAACAACGCATCGGCCACCCTGATGTTGTTGTCCAGGTTGTCGAGGGGTAGATCCCGTTCGGTAAGCCCCAGGCGGTCGTTGGCCACCTTGCGGGCGATCATCAGCGTCACCCTGGCTAGCTCAACTGCGAAGGGGCTGGTGTCCATGCCGAAGAACTGCAACGGCGTCACCAGACCCAGAAGCATCTGATCCTTCTCCTTCTTGGCCGTGCGCCGCTCCTCGATGCGGCGCAGAATCGACACCTCCAGATCCTTGACGGCGTTGTAGCACATGTATAGAAAATTACCGGAGCCGCAGGCCGGATCGCAAACGCGGTATTGCATCAACGCCTGGCGCAGTCGCTCCAGTTCGGCGATGCTGCCGGCCTGGGCGATCCTCTCCTCCCAGGGCTCAACGATCGTGGGGCGGATGATCTGCAGCATGTCCACCTCACTGGTGAAGTGCTGGCCGTGGGCGTGGCGGGTGGCGTCATCGCTGCTGGCCTCAAAGATATTTCCAAAGATGCTGGGCCGCACCCGCTGCCAGTTCTCCTCGGCGCTGGCGCTCAACAAATCCAGCTCATCGGAGAGCAGCTCAAGCCTTGGGATATGGGAGAAAAGCCCCCCGTTGAAGTAGGGCGTACCCCGGAACTGCCCGCTGGGGGTGATGCCGGGGGTGTTCATCTCGCCGAACAGGTTGCCGAGCACGTCGTAGCTGCTCTGCCCCCCCTGGCAGGCATCCAGGGCAAGGGTGAACTGCAGGTTCGGCAGCAAGTCCCGATCCTCAGCAAACAGACTCAACACGCACTGCAGAACGAACCGCTGGGCCTCCAATGCCGTGAAGGCGCCGCTCTTCTCGCCCCGCTTGCGCAACCGCCTGAACAGTTCCCCCATGCTGCGGGCCTGGGCTTCAGTCACCTCGATCTGGTTGAGGCCAAAGTGAACCGGCTGCTCGCTCTTGCTGAGAAAGGCAAGAGAGGACGATTGGCTGGCCAGATCCGCCACCCGCAGCTTCACCAGGGGTTCATCCACGAGCTGGTTGAAGTCATAAACCCACAGCTCATCAAAGTTGCAGAGCACCGAATAGACCGGCTTGGGGGCGAGGTAGATCCAATAGCGCTGTAGTTGGGGGAAGTGCGGTTCGAGGGGCTTGCCCCTGCTCTTCATCTCGATCAGCACCGTGGCGCGGGTTGCTTCGATCAGGGCGTCCGCTTTGCCCATGCCACCGGCCAGGCTGCCCTTGGGGATCTTGCGCTCGAAGGTGGTGCCTGCCTCCACCGCATCGGCCCAGCCCCAGGCTTGCAGCAGCCGGTTCACATAGGTTTGGGCCTCGCTGGCCTCATCGCCCCGGATCGAAGCCACCCAATCGGCGAAGGACTGCAGGGCCTGGTGGGTGCTCAACGGGGGGGTGCGGCTGTACTGCTGATTGTGGCTGAAGGGGGCTCTGGCGCAGTTGGGTCGCTCTACATGAAGACGCCAGCCAGGCGCCAGGCTTGCTTCTTGTGCCATTCGCTTGCATCCTCTGTCGTCCCAGGTCAGCAACAGGGTTTCATTGATGCGGCAGCCTCCGGCCGTCAGCATGGCTATCAGCGCCGCATCAAGTGGTTCTGCAGCCGCCAGCAGGATGGAGAACTGATCGGCGTTCAAGACTACGGCTTGCTTGACCTGGGCCTCCGCGGGCGGCTAAGAAGGGCGGCGCGTGCTTTGCCGGCGCGTAGCGCTGCTGCAATACAATATAATCTTTTAGCCAAATCCTAATTAATTTGTATATTAGAAATGGAACCCAAAGAAAAAAGAATATAAGCAGGCTCATGCGGACCTAAAGCGATACCCGAATCCTACCGTCCTATTCCCCTTCTGCAACATAAAGCGCAATAGGGCACGAAAGCCCCTGAGACTACTGGGCTTCTGTTTGGGGCCTCAGGGTATCCAGTTTTGCGAGTGAAAATCAACGAAAATCAGGTTTTGGGGTTGCCAGAGTCTCCAGAGTCACCTGACCCGGTTCGGTGCAGGGTCTCCAGAGTCAGCAAACGGATCCAACCGGGTCAGGTGCCAGCTGATGACGCCGTTACGGGTCGCCAAGTTTCCGCCAAGGCGGACCGATCGACCTCTAGGGGTCACCCCAGGATCCAGGCGACCTCCAACCGCACGCAGTCCGAACCCTGAGGCGATGGCCCGTTCGGCGGCCTCCAGACGGGCCAGGAACTATGCAGGGGTGAGCGTCTGGAACGTCTGCGGGGTCAGCGGAACCATGCAAGACAGGTCAGCGATTCGTACCTCGCCGCGGTGAACCCGTTGCGCTGCTGCCATCAATCAGGATGCCGCTTCGTCAGATAACCAGGCGACCCGACCCTTGTTGTCAGGACCTGGCCCTTTCTCGGTGGTGATCCCCAGCACTTTGATCAGCTCGAGGATGCTCCGCCGGCTGAGAGGCGAGCAGGCGATAAGGTCAGCCAGCCTGCTGAACCCTGAGGGTGCAGGGTCAGCAGAGTCAGCAGACGGGGCGAGTGGCTCACCGTTCGAGGAGGCGATAGTGTTCGGCATCGCATCGGCGGAGTCAGCGGACAGCCGCCTGCCAAGGTTGGCAACGGCAAGCCACCAAACGCCTTATTTTTTGTAGACCGTGCTGCGGTGATTGATCCGTACCACCAAGACCACTAAGTGGTCATCTTTAATTTCGCAGATCACGCGATAGTCACCCACCCGGTAGCGCCACAAGCCCGAAAAATTTTCGGTAAGTCCCTTGCCCCTCTGGCGAGGGTCACTGCAACTAACAACTGTGTCCTTTAGGTACTTAACAATCCGGGTGGCGATCTGTCGATCCAGCTTCGCGAACTCCCGCTGGGCGGCGGGGGTGAACTCAATCCGCCAAGCCAAGATTTCCCATCACCTGATCCAATGGAATGGTCGCTTCCCCGGAACAGTGGTGGGCCTCCAGGGCTAAGGCGCCAAGGTAGGCATCCTCTAGGTCGTCCATGCCTTGCTCAATAAGCTCCCGCCGGTAGAACGATTTTTTTCGGCCTGTTTCCTCGGCAAGCCGGCTCAACCGCGCCTCTGTCACAGGGTCCAGACGGAGGATAGGCTTTACTAAAGTGCTCTCCGTTGGGGAGGACATGGCGGTGAAGTGGGGTGGTGGTGCCCACCTGAACCGATCAGGGTGGAGCTGATGGGAACTGTGGCACTTTTACTTTGATTTTACCCTATGCCTACAGGATTCTGAATGGTTTCTGGGGTGCTTGGTGGTTCGGCCCATGAGGGCATTGGGGCCGGCGATCAGAAAGCGGCAGGGGCCGCATGGAAGCCCCTCAGATGGCCGCGGCCTGGGGCGGGGTGCAAGCCCATGGAATCGACAGCACGGCCGCCAGTGGCCAGCGCAACGGGGGCCGAGGCGGCGAGAGCTCATCGGACAGAAGCCGCAGGCGATACCTTTTGACCCGCAGGAACCAGCCGGGGCGACCTTGGCGGTGCCGCTTGAACTGGCGGGAGAGGTCCGCCAACCAGCCCTGTCGATCGCTTGCCATTGCTGACCGGGTCAAACCTGGATCAAATTCCGGCAGCCAATGAAGGTTTTAGGGCGTTTCCGGCTGCTTCGGCTCTGATGGCCGCTCCCTTGGACCCCCTGCCCTGACATGCCCTGATCCCAGTATTGCTACGGATTCTTGCAACGCCCCCTGTGTGATTCGAACACACGACCGGCTGCTTAGAAGGCAGCTGCTCTATCCAGCTGAGCTAAGGGAGCACAGAGGGCATTGTGCCCTTACCCATGGCTAGCGGTCTGCAATGGCGGTCAGCATCTGGGCCGGCACCAACACTTAGGATGGTTTGCCTTGCTTCCGTAGGCCCAATGGCTGCCACCCGGCTTAGTGACAGCCAGAAGCAGGAACTGGTAGCCCGCTTTTGTGGAGGCGCGTCCCTCCAGCAGCTGGCGACATTGTTTGGTTGCAGTCCCACCACGGTCAGCCGCACCGCCAAGGCGGCGATCGATCTGGCCGATTACGAGTTGCTGCTCAAGCAGCTCAAAGCCCAGCGGGGTGGCTCTTCACGAGGCGATGGCGGCCTGGTTGGCGAGTTGCCATTGGCGATGGAAATCGAAGATGAACATGGAGCCAGACCAGAGGCCATCCCCGGGTCCGAGGCCCCCGTTGGCTACGGCGATGCCAGTGAGATTGGCGATGGCATTGCCATTGTCGATGCCGTTGGCCATGGCGATGGCGCTGCTGCTGCCTTGACGCCGAGCGAGCCTGGGGAACGGGCTGAGCTGGCGACCACTGTTAGTTCGTATGGGCTCGAAGAGCCCGCTGAGGCCGTTGCCGAACCTGCGGTGGACCCAGAAGTCCCCAGGCCGATCCTGGGCCGTCGCCGCCGCTCCGGCGCCGCCACACCCGGCACCCCAGCCAGTCCCCTCTCTGACACGGACCAAGCTCCGGAGAATCTCTCCGGGCAAGTTGGGCTGGAAACGGAGCTTGCCCCAGCAGCGGTGGGCCCAGGCGAGCTGGCCATTGATGACGCCGATGATTTCGGTGCTGACGATGCTGAGGATGGTGAAGACGATCTCAGCGACGACCCTGGCGAGGAAATCTTTTTTGCCCAGGGCGAAACCTTTGTAGCCATCCCGGTGGGCCCCATCATCGACGACCTGGCCATCCACGAAGCCGTGCCGTTCAGCGCCGCCATCCTGCCCAGCAGTGCCTTCCTGCTGGTCGACAAAACCGTGGAGTTACAGGCCCGCCCCCTGCGGGAGCTGCCCGAACTGGGGCGCCTCGCGGCAGACGAACTCGACCGCCAGGCCCTGGTGGTGTTCATCAATCCGCGCCAGGCCAAACGCCAATGCGGTCGCACCCAGCGGGTAATCCCCCTGCCCGATCCCTCCCTGCTCGAACGCACCGCCCCCTACCTGATGGCCCAGGGCATCACGCGATTAGTCATCGAAGGCGCTCTTTACGCCCTGCCAGGAACCTGACTGGCGCAACGCCAGCCCTTGGGCCTGCTGCAGCCCACCAACATCAGTCCTCGCCGTTCTCCGCGCCTCCCTGCAGCAAGGCCACGGCACTGCCGCCACTCAAGACCCCCAGGGCCAGGGCCACCCCCACCAGAAAGCCACTGGGCAGGGGCGCCGTGCGGCCAAAGCCCAGCTGCAATGACGGCCGGTCGTTGAGGTTTTGGGCCCCCAGGCACAACACCAGCAACAGCATCGAGGCGCCCACCGCCGAGGAGATCAGTAACCGCAAGCGCAGCAGCATCGCAGCGACCGTTTACACACGCCTGCCACTCTGCCGTCATCGGGGTGCCCCTGGCTGCACCCATGGGCCAGCCTCTCCCCTCCGCCTGGCTCCAGAGCCGAAGCACATCGGCACACTACCGGTAGCGTCTGGGTTGGCGCCGGCTTGGATGGTGTTGGCGAGGATTCCCATGGGGCGCCGCCTATCTTCAACTCCCCCTACCCCGGTCCCTCACCGGCCTCACCAGCCTTCTCATGCAACAGGGCATATAGATCCCGGCGCGGATGGCCCGTGCGTTGCGCCAGCAGCCGACTGGCCTCCTTGGCGCTATGGCCGGCGGCCACCAGGGTTTCCAGCTGCGCCTGCAACAGGGCCCCATCCCAGGGCTCTGGACCCGCCGCCGGCGTCGCGCCGCCCAGCACCAAGGTGCATTCGCCCAGGGGTGGGGTGGCCAAGAAATGGGCCAAGGCCGCCGCCACCGTGGGCCCCACCTGTTGCTCATGGCGTTTGGTCAACTCCCGGGCCACCATCAGGGGCCGGTCGCCCAACACGGCCAGGAGATCCTCCAACAAAGCC
>CAMDWF010000144.1 GCA_945878795.1 Synechococcus sp. UW140 | reverse complement strand
CGGGGGACTTGCCTTGGCTGCACGGCGACGTTGAGGCACGCGCCAACATGTTGACTCCAGGCACCTCAGGGTTCAAGCGGCTCCAGCCAGGTCTGCAGATCCTGGGCGCCCCTGAAATCAAGCAGGGCCAGGGCCAGCTCTTCCAGTTGGGGCAGGCTGAGGGCTTCGATCCGAGCGGAGGTGGGGGCGTCAATGGACCCGCAACGGCGCTCCAGTTGGCGCAGGGCCAGAGCGCCGGCCTGGCGCCGGCGGCCTTCCTCCTGGCCCAGTTTCCTGCCCTCCTGCCGGCCCAGCTCCACGCCCTCCTGCCTTCCCTCCTGCAGGATGTCCTGGAAGGCGCGGGTGTGGCGCCAGAAGTCTTTGGAGATGCCGAGGGTGGCCATGAGTTGGGAGGGTGAAAGACCTTGAAAACGTTCTGAAAGAATAGGCACAATTAGCTCGATCAGATCTGGCCGTAGCGCCAAAATGCGCTGCGCGCAGGGCCCAAGATCTGGCTCCTTTTGCACCGGCAGGGTGAGCAGGGCCAGCATGGGATCGAGATCTTGTTGGCGGGCAAGGGCGGCCAGATCCACCCAGGTGACGTCCTCCTGGAGAAAACGCCGCAGCAGGCGGGGCTGGCTGGAACCCAGGGCCAGGCGTTGGTGGGCGAGAAGCACCAGCACCTGCAGATGCGCCACCTCCTCGTGCTGTTGCAGCAGGCGGAAGGTTTCGGCGCCAAGGCGGCGGTGGAAGCGTCGATCGGCATGCATTTGCACCTCCAGGAGCACCACCGGCAACGCTTCGCAGCCGCCGGGATGCTGGCGGGGCCAGAGCACGCCATCGGGATGGTGGGCCACCTTTTTGAGGGCCACTGGCCGGAAGATGTAGGCGGTTTCACGTTCGGGTTCGGTTTTCGGCTCGGTACAGGAGCTGAAGCTGGGATCTGTCGCGGCAGGGTTGTCGTTGTCGCCGGGCCCAGCGGCGGCCAGCCCGGGCAGGAGATGACACACCAAATCGGGCATGGCCCGAAACACCTCGGAATACCAGTGATCACTTGGCAAGACAGTGGCTGCACACGGCGGTAGGGGTGGCGATGGCGCCCCATGGATTCAGTGCCACCGCCTGTCACCAACTGGCCGCCACCGGCACCTGCACCGGGCGCGTCAGGTTTTGACCCCAGTGCCTCGCCATTGACCGCAGCTGGGCGGCGGCGAGGGAGTCGTCCCGCCAGTGGGGCGAGGTGGAAATGGCCATAGCCTGCCAGCGCCCGTGATCAATCGCCAGCACGTCATCACCCACCAGGGCTGCAATCAGTTGATCGGCGGCCCGCTCAGCCGCGTCTTGGTTGGTGCCAACCACAGCAAATCGATATCCGAAAACCCATCCCAATCGTCCCGGGCAAGAGATCCGAACAGCCAGACGCTGCAGTCGTTTTGTCCCAGGGTGTCCCGCAGGCGCTGGCGCAAAGCCGTGATCCGCCGCTGCCGCTCCCGGCGGCGCAGTGGTGCGAAGGTGGTTTCGCTGGGGGTCATCAGCCAATCTTATGAGGGCCGTGAACCGCCAAACCAGATAACACTGTTGGCCAATCGATTCATCGTGCGATTGGAGCAACTGCTTGCAGGGCTGTGCAGTCCATTCGGCGAACGACCTCAAGACTGGAGGCCAAGACCCCCCGATTGCCTACCCTGCCCCCATGGCCGGGCCTGCCCCAACTCGCTACCGCTACGACGTCTTCCTCAGCCACAGCAGCGCCGACAAGCCGGTGGTGCGCGAGCTGGCGGAGCAACTGTGTGCAGCCGGCCTGCGGGTGTGGTTTGACGAGTGGTTGATTCAGCCTGGCGATCTGATCTCCGCGAAGATTGAGGAGGGCCTGGAGCACTCGGCGGTGCTGCTGTTGTGCATGTCCGCCAACGCTTTCGGCTCCGATTGGGTGAGCCTGGAGGGCCACACCGCGATTTTCCGCGATCCGCAGAACCTGGAGCGGCGCTTCCTGCCCCTGCGGCTCGACGACGCGCCGATCAAGGCGATGCTGCGCGGCTACGCCTACATCAATTGGCAATCCGAGGCGGATCGGCAGGCGCAGTTAGGGCGGTTGCTGGAGGCATGCGGGGCGCGGCAGCGGCAGACGGACGAAAAGGCTGCTGGCGTTCCCTCTTCCAGCGCAGGGGAGGAGACGACACCCCGGGGCCCCGAGCAGCCCCGCTCGCCATCAGGCATCACGGCAGAGCCACCAGCACTGCCAGCGCCGGCAAACCCCGCCCCCGCCCAGCCCGCCATGGCGACCCCCTCAGACCCGCCCCAACACCCCCGCTCCCTTCAGCTGTTGCATCCCGGCCCAGCCCTGAGTGTGGGCTGGAGCCCGGATGGCGCCCGGCTGCTCAGCGGCGGGGCCGATGGAACGCTGCGGCTGTGGGAGGCGGCGAGCGGCCGCGAGCTGGCGGTGCTCGAAGGCCACAAGGGGCCGGTGTGGAGCGTGGGCTGGAGCCCGGATGGCGGCCTGTGGGCGGCTGGTGAGTTCGGGCTGGTGCTGCTCTGGCAAGCGGATCTGCAGGCCTCCCCACCCCCAGCCAGCGACGACGAGGCTTCCAGCAGCTACACCAATGCCAAGGTGCTGGTGGTGGGCGAGAGCGGTGCCGGCAAGACCGGCCTCACCCGCCGGCTGGCCACCGGCACGTTTGAAGAAAGCGAGGCCTCCACAGTGGGCGCCTGGTGCACCCAGTGGCCCCTGCCCCAGCCCGCCGCGACTGGCGAGGCCCACCGGGAGGTGTGGCTCTGGGATTTCGGCGGCCAGGCCGATCAGCGCCTGATCCACCAGCTCTTTCTCGACCGCGCCGCCCTGGTACTGCTGCTCTTCGACGCCTCCCGCGATGAGGTGCTGGAAGGCCTGCACGACTGGCAGACCGCCCTGCGCCGCAGCCTCGCCGAGCCGCCGCCCCAGCTGCTGGTGGCCGCCCGGGTGGACGCCGGCTTCCGCGCCAGCCGCGCCCGCCTGGAGGGTTTCGCGGCGGAGCAGGCCATACCCTTCCTGGAAACCAGCGCTCTCGACGGCAGCGGCTGTGAGGCGCTGCAGCGGGCCATCCACGACGCCATCGCCTGGGACCAGCTGCCCCGCCACACATCACCGCGGTTGTTCCAGGAGATCAAGGGGGAGATCCTGCGGTTGCGTGATCAAGGCGAGGCGCTGCTCACCTACAAGGATCTGCGCGAGCGCCTGCGCAAGCGCGTCCACACCCCCGGCCTCGACGACGCCGCCCTCCAGACCGTGCTCGGCCTACTCGATGGCCCCGGCGTGCTCAAACAACTCGACTACGGCGATTACGTGCTGCTCAAGCCTGAATGGCTGGGCTACTACGGCCAGGCGGTGTTGCGCCGCCTGCGCCAAGCCGAACCCCAGCTCGGCACCATGCCCGTCGGCGCCATCGCCGCCGCCGAATTGCCCCTCGCCGCAGACCAGCCGCGGCTGGTGGCCGCCGAAGAGCAGGTGCTGCTGGCCGAGCTGGAGCGCCAGTTGCAAGATCGCAAGATCTGCCTGCGCCAGGGCAGCCAGCTGGTGTTTCCCAGCCACTGCGGCCGCGAGCGACCGCCCTCCCCCGCCCTGCCGGCACCGTTCGTGAGCTACGAGGTGCGCGGCTGGCTCGATCAGATCCACGCCACCCTGGTGGTGAGCCTGGCCGAAACCCAGGTGTTCCGCCTGCAGGATCTCTGGCGCGACGCAGCCGAGTTCAGCAGCCTCGCCACCCCCAAGGCGGCCGCTGGCCGGGCGCTGGCGGTGCAGCTCCAGCGCCACAACGCCAGCGAAGGCACGGTCACACTGCACATGGCCCCTGCGGTGACGGACGCGGAGCGGGTGCAGTTCGCCCAGCTCATTGATGGGCACCTGCGTGAGGCCGCCGAATCGGTGGAGCGACGTCGCCATTGGCTTTGCCCCCACTGCCACGCCCCCAAGGGCAACGGGGCGGTGCTGATGCAGAAGCTGGCGCGCGATGGCGAACGCGCCCAGGTGGTGTGCGACGGCTGCGATCGCCCCTTCGCCCTCTACGACAACCTGGAGCGCCTCTTTGCCGACACCTCCCTCCGCCGCCAGGCGGAAGCCCTCGGCCAGCAGGTACTTCCCGAACTCACCACTCGACGCAAAGGCAAGCTGCTGGTGCTGGAGGTGGGCGCCCGCCTCACCAGCGCCAATCAGAAATGGCAGGAGATCAACCCCGATGAAGACGACGGCATCGACATGCAAGTGGAGTTCACCGACGACGACGGCAAAGGCACCGGCCGCTACATCTATCTGCAGCTCAAGGCCGGTCCCTCCCACCTGCGCCGCCGCAAAGATGGCCGTGAGATCTTCACGATCAAAAAGCCCCGCTGGATTCAGACCTGGACCCAGCAGCCCGGCCCGGTGATGCTGGTGATTGGCCGGGAAGCAGCCACTGATCGCGAGGCCCACTGGGCCGATTCCCTCGGACAGGCTCGCGCCGATTTCGCCTCCCGCTTCGATCTAGAGCGGATCCATCAGTCTTCCCTGTTTACCCAGCGCTCCAACAGTCGCGCCTTCCCCGATGTGCGCTGGATGGAAATCAGCAGCGTGCTGCAGCGGCAGCTGGCCGCCGGCCTCAGCCCAGAGCAGATCAGACAGATCGAGTTCGTGGGCGAAAGCCTGGATATGGCCAGCGTGTTGCAATGGCGGCGCAAGATACTGGATGGTGAGACACCAGTTGGTTGAGAGCTGTCCCCGCTGAAGCCATCCTCACCGGAACCGGCGATACCCTTCAAAATCATCACCCAGGCTGAGGTTCTCCGCCCATCCAGCCGCTCCTTCTGCGCCACGGTCATCCGCTAGCCCCTCCCCCCTCACCATGGCCGGCCGCGCCAGCCTCAATGCCAAGAACCTGGAAGCGCTGGGGCCCGCTCGGTTGGCGGAACTGCTGCTGCAACACACCGAGGGCAATGCGGCGGCGCGGCGGGCGTTGCGGCTGGCATTGGCGGAGCAGCAGGGACCGCTGGAGATGGCGCAGGAGGTGCGCAAGCGGTTGGCGGCGGTGGAGCGTTCCAGCAGTTGGCTGGATAAGAAGCGACGCGATGCCTTGCTGGCTGATCTCGACCGGCAGCGCCAGGCGATTGCGGGGCCTATTGCCGCCCACGATCCCGATCTGGCGCTGGAATTGCTGTGGCGGTTCCTCGATCTGGCCAAATCTCGGGGCGATCGCTGCGACTGCTTCGACGAGGGAGTCGTTTTGGGGGGGGAACCGACGGAGTTAAGGAGCCAGATCCGCCTCAGCCATCCCCCTGATCAAGCCGCCTGATCAAGCCGCTCCACCCAGGCCAGCACCGCCGTGGCCGTGGTGATCGCCTGCTCGCTGTCGCTTGTCTCGAACAGATCCATCGGCGCCGTGTCCTCCAGGGGATAGCGGCTGGTCACGGTCATCCGCGTCAGAGCCCGCAGGGGCAGGTTCGCCAGACCCGAGGCATCCACACCTTGTTCTGCCAGCACCTCCACCAGCTTGGGGAGGCCATGGGTGTGGGGCGGCGCCAGGCCCAGCTCCACGATCGCCCCTTTGAGGGCCTTCTCCGCCGCCTGGGTGGCAAAGAAGCAGGCTTGGGCGTGGAAGCCATTGCGGCTGGCCACCGCCGCCAAATCGAGGTCGTTGCGGGCCTGGCGCCACCAGGCCATCGGTCGCGCCTGGCTCATGGCTCCGGAAGGAGGCGGATCGCCTGGGCGCGGATCGCCCGCCAGTGGGGCGAGGGAGAGCGGTCCATAGCCTGCCAGCGCTCCTGATCGATCGCCAGCACGTCATCACCCACCAAGGCTTCAATCAGTTGATCGGCGGCCAGTTCAGCCGCGTCTTGGTTGGTGCCAACCACCAGCAAATCGATATCCGAGTAGCCATCCCAATCGCCCCTGGCAAGAGATCCGAATAGCCAGACGCTGCAATCGTTTGTCCCCAGGGTGTCCCAGAGGCGCTGGCGCAGCGCAGTGATCCGCCGCTGCCGCTCCCGGCGGCGCAGGGGTGCGAAGGTGCTTTCGCTGGCGGTCATTAGGCAATCCTATTGGGGCCCGTAAATGCGGGGGACTTGCCTTGGCTGCACGGCGATGTTGAGGCACGCGCCAACATGTTGACTCCAGGCACCTCAGGGTTCAAGCGGCTCCAGCCAGGTCTGCAGATCCTGGGCGCCCCTGAAATCAAGCAGGGCCAGGGCCAGC
>CAMDWF010000143.1 GCA_945878795.1 Synechococcus sp. UW140 | reverse complement strand
CTGCAGCCAGTCCCGCACCTTGGCCAAAGCGGCCCAGCCGGGCCGTCGCTGCAAGCCATCGGCGATGGAGCCGTTGAGCTCTTCGGCCATTTCCGGAGCCAAGACCAGAACCCGCTTGACCACGTCCACATGCTCCCGCACACCCTTGGCGCCGGTTTCGAGCATGGCCACGCTGAGGTTGATGCGGGCCTGGGGATCCTGGGGGTTGAGCCGGACCGCATTGCGAGCTGACAACAAGGCAGCGCGCGGTTGGTCGAGCAGTAATTGCAGCCAGGCCAGGCAGGTCCATCCGGCCGAGAGCTTGGGGGATTGGCTCGTTAGGGCCAGGAAATCATCGATCAGCTCTTCCGGGGGGGTGCCTTCCCGGTAGCGGGCAATCGCTTGATCGAAGAGGGATTCGGGACTGGCCGTCATGGGTGCGAGCGCTGCCGCTGAAAGGAGCCGACCTCAGATTCCCACGCCGGCACCTGCTTGCAGGGGGTCAGACGGCGAAGGAGCTGCCGCAGCCGCAGGTCTGGGAGGCGTTTGGGTTAGAGAAATTGAAACCACCGCCGATGAGGGCCGAGGAGAAATCCAGCTGCATGCCGTAGATGTAAAGCAAACTTTTGGGATCGCAGACCACCCCGAATTCAGCCCCCTCGGCGGGTTTGTAGGTGTAGCGCTCGTCAGCTTCGCCAATGCCGGCGGCATCGATGAAGTCCATCGTGTAACTCATGCCACTGCAGCCGCCGGAGCGCACCCCCACCCGCAGCAGCTTGCCTTTGCCCTGCTGGCCCATCAAAGTGCCCAACTGAAGCATCGCCGCTTCGGTGATCAGGATGCCTTTGCCATCAATGCCGGTGTGGTTGGCGGCCGGCGCCTCGCTGAGGCTGACATCACTGCTGGTGGCAATGCTCATGACTGCTGCTCCTGTGTAACCGAAGTCATCCATTCTATGGAATCCCTCCAGGTCCGGGTGGACCGGGGGCTTTTTGTTGCTTGGGCGGTTGTCCGCCGGCGCTGATGAGGCCTCCCCTGCCTAAGGTTGGTTCGCATGGGAGCGCAAGGGTGAGAGTCGCCATCGTGGGCGCCGGTCTGGCTGGATTAGCCGCCGCAGTGGATCTGGTGGACGCCGGCCACGAAGTGGATCTCTATGAGGCCAGGCCTTTCATGGGTGGCAAGGTGGGCAGCTGGGAAGACCCTGAAGGCAACCATATCGAGATGGGCCTGCATGTGTTCTTCTTTAATTACACCAATCTTTTTGCCCTGATGCACAAGGTGGGCGCCCTGGAGAATCTGCTGCCGAAGGAGCACCACCACCTTTTCGTCAACCGCGGCGGCGACTTGCGCGAGCTGGACTTCCGCTTTGCCCTCGGAGCTCCCTTCAACGGCCTCAAGGCCTTTTTCACCACGCCCCAACTCGATTGGATCGACAAGCTGAGCAATGCTCTCGCCCTGGGTACCAGCCCGATCGTGCGGGGATTGGTGGATTACGACGGGGCCATGGGGGTTATCCGCGAGCTTGATGCCGTCAGTTTTGAAACCTGGTTCCTGGGGCACGGCGGCGGTCGCCGCAGCATCGAAAGGATGTGGAACCCGATTGCCTATGCCCTGGGTTTCATCGATTGCGCCTCGATTTCGGCCCGCTGCATGCTGACTATCTTCCTGATGTTCGCCACCCGTACAGAGGCCTCCAAACTCAACCTGCTCAAGGGATCACCCCACCGATGGCTGACCGGGCCGATCCTGGATTACATCCAGGCGCGGGGGGGGCGGCTCCATCTGCGCCATCGGGTGACCCGGGTGGACCATGGACCTGGCGATGGCCCCGAGGATTTACGCGTCACCGGGATGGTGATGGCCACGCCGGAGGGGGAGCTACGTGTTGAGGCCGACACCTATCTGGCGGCTTGCGATGTGCCCGGCATCCAGCGGTTGTTGCCGACGGCATGGAACCGATTTCCCCAGTTTGCCGCCATTCACCAGCTGGAGGCTGTGCCGGTGGCAACGGTGCAGCTGCGTTACGACGGCTGGGTCACCGAACTCGGGGATTCCGCCGAGGCGCTCCAGAACCGCACCGACCTGCAACGGCCTGCGGGCCTGGACAATCTGCTTTATACGGCAGATGCCGATTTCAGTTGCTTCGCCGACCTGGCCTTGACCAGTCCGGCGGATTATCGCCGGGAAGGCGTCGGTTCCCTGTTGCAATGCGTTCTGACCCCAGGGGATCCCTGGATTCCCCGCCGCAGCGAGGACATCGTGGCCGAGATCGATCGCCAGGTGCGTTCACTCTTTCCCTCCGCCGCCTCCCTGACCCTGGTTTGGAGCCATGTGGTCAAGCTGGCCCAGTCTCTGTATCGCGAGGCGCCCGGCATGGAGCCCTATCGCCCGCAGCAGCGCACACCGGTGGTCAATTTTTTCTTGGCCGGTAGTTACACCCGCCAGGACTACATCGATTCGATGGAAGGTGCCACGATGAGCGGCAAACTCGCGGCCGCCGCCATGCTGCAACAGCCGCTGGCGCTCAACGCCGCTGTGTCTTAGGACAAACACCATGGGACGTTGGCTCGAACATTCTGTCACCACTGAAATCCAGGCTCCGGTCGAGCGGGTCTGGCACGTCTGGAGTGACCTGGAATCCATGCCTCTCTGGATGCACTGGATAGAATCCGTCGTTACCCTGGACGACCCGGATCTCACGGAATGGACCTTGGTGGCACGGGGCTTTACCTTTCAATGGAAGGCACGCATCATGCGCCGCGTGGAATTCCAGCAATTGCATTGGGAATCCGTGGGCGGCCTGCCGACGAAGGGGGCCGTCCGCTTCTATCCTCTGGGCGAAGATCGGACTGCTGTCAAGCTCAGCGTCAGTTACGAGTTGCCCGGTGTGCTGGCGCCCATCATGGAACCAAGCATCATGGGCAACATTGTTACTAAGGAGTTGCAGGGAAACCTTGATCGATTCCGTGATCTTGTCCAAAGTCAATCCGCCCGCTGATAACCGCCCGCCCCGGGGAGCAGCGGCGTCTTTGCTGGGTGTTTTGCTGCTGGCTGGTTGTTTGCCTAGTCCGCCCCCTGATGACACGACTGGCTCCACACCAGCTCCGGTCCCCCCCACGATCCCTGGGCGGCCCAAAACCTTTGCGGCCTCGGATCTGCTGCTCGATCCCCTGGCCAACAAGGACCAACTGTTGCGTTCTTTCCAACCGGGCCGCAAAGATCCCTTTGGCAACGTCATCGTGTCCCAAAAGGTGCCCCTCGCCAGGGCCGCCGAGGCTGAGGCGGGTACGGCCGGCTCAGGGGCGATTGGATCAGGAGTCTCGGGTCCAGGGCTGAAGGATGCGGCCTGTGAATCCAGCACCATCAGGGCTATCCAGGTCACCGGTCTGATCCACGGCTCTGGCTCCAGCGAGGCCATCGTCGTCAACAACACCACAGGGGAAACTGGCAGCTTGAGACCAGGGGATAGGGGAGGGCGTTCCACCACCCTCCTACCCATTGGCTGTCAGGTTCAATCGATCGATGTCAACGGGGGATACTTGGTGATTGCCCCTGTGAACAAAGGTTCCACCGTCAAGCTGTCCCTCTGAGGCTCCTCACGCAGGCCTCCACCAGGCCAGCGAGATCGTGGGGGCTGGCCTCAGCATCAAGGCGGCCCAGATGCTCGGTGCAGCTCAAGCTCGTCTGGGGGCCAATGGAGATAACCCGTGCCCTGGCGATGTGTTGGCGCCAGTGGCTCCCGAAGTGCTTTTCGAGCAGTTGGCACGTGTGGATCACGGTTTTGCCACTGCTGAAGGTGATCGCATCGAGCTTCTGGCCGGCGATTGCCTGCAGGGTGGCGCTGGGGAGCCCCTCCGGACAGCGACTTTCATAGGCGGGCACCTCCACCACCCGGGCGCCGGCCTCCCCAAAGGCCTCGGCCAGCAGGGTTCGTCCCCCGCTTTGCACCCTCGGCAATAGCAGCCGCAGTCCCCACCCAGATTGGGGAAAGTGCTCCAGCAGGCTGTCGGCCACAAAGCGAGGCGGTACGAAGTCGGCCGCGGCCCCCAGGCCCTCCAGGCAGGTTGCCGTTTTGCGGCCCACGGCGGCGATTTTCAGGCCCGTAGGTCGGTGGGCCAGGCTGCCGCCCCGTTTGGCCAGTCGTTGTTGCACGGCCTCAACGCCATTGGCGCTGGAGAAGATCAGCCAGTGGAAATCTTCCAGCTCATCAAGGGCATCGTCCAGGGGCCCCCAATCCTCCGGTGGGCCGATCACCAGGGCGGGGAGGTCGACCACCGCAGCGCCTTGGTCCTCAAACAGGCGCCGGGCTGCGGCCAGTTGCTGATCGGCCCGGGTGACGGCGATGGTGCAGCCGGCCAGGGGTGGGGAAGGGGCACTCATGGATTCAGGTTGACCATCGCCATCAGGCGCTGGCGCAGGCTGTCGGCTTCAGCCTGGCGGTTCTGCTGCTCCAGTAGCACCAGGGTGTGGCTGAAGCCTTCCCGGGCCCCTTGGATGTCACCCAGCAGCAGCAGGGCCAGGGCCAGGTTCTGGTGCGCCTCCGGTAGCTCGGGGTCCAGGGCGATGGCCTGGCGGTAGGCCCCAACGGCTTCCCCCAGCCGGCCGCAGCGGCGTTCCGCCAGGCCCAGGTTCAACCAGCCCAGGGGCACCTCCGGTGCGGCCCTGGTGGCTTCCAGGCACAGGCTCGCGGCCTGGTCCGCCTGGCCCTGGTCCAGGGCGAGCGAGGCCAGGTTGAGACGGGCCGCCAGGGTGACCCGAGGATCCAGGGGGAGGGCCAGGGCCTGCTGGTAATGGTCCGCAGCCGCTGCAGCATCGACGGGGGCCAGGGCCAGGGCCAGGTTCAACAGCAGTTCGTAGCGCTCCGGGACCTGGGCCGGGTCGCAGTGGGCCAGGCCCTGCCCCAGCAGTTCCAGCCCCCTGGCACGGTGGCCTTCGGCCATCTCGAGGCCACCCAGTTTGGCGCAGGTGTAAGGGTCGCCGGGGCGGGCCACCAGTTCGCTCTCCATCGCCTGCCGCAGCCTCAAAGCCTTTGCCAAGGCCCGGCGTCGCTCCGGCGCATAGCCGTCATGGAACAGGGCGGGTTCGGGGCAGTCCGCCACCTGCCAGCGCGGTTCAAGGTGCAACAGGGCGGCGACGCTGTCATCCACCAGGGAGTGGTAGGCCCGTTCCCAGCGGATGGCCGGATGGCGGCGGAACAGGCGGCTGACGCAGGAATAGGGGGCCAGGGCCGCACCCAGTTCCCGGCGCAGCAGGGTGATCAACAACAGCTCGGGCTGGGCCATGAGGGCCTGGAGGGGCGCCCGGGCCTCCGGGCGCAGCCATTCATCCGCATCCAGCACCAGCACCCAGTCGCCCCGTACGAGCTCCAGGGCCTGGTTGCGGGCAGCGGCAAAGTCGCCGGGCCAGGGACGCTGGTGCACCGTCGCCCCCTGGGCCCGGGCGATGGCGATGGTGTCGTCCTGGGAACCCGTATCCACGACTACGATCTCGTCGACGAAGCCGGCGACGGAGGCCAGGCAGCGTTCCAGTCGCTCGGCCTCGTCCCGCACGATCATTGAAAGACTGAGCATCAGTCGGTGAACCCAGCTTGGGCCAGGTTGGGGGAGACGGCTGGCGGTGCCCCTGGGATCTTGGCTTCCGTGCTGCTGGGGGCTGGGGCCGGGGTGTTGCCGAGGCCCAGACTGGTGAGCAGCAGGCTTTGGGCTGCCGGCATTTGGCCCGGGCTCCAGGCGGCCGGTAGGTCGGCGGGAATTTGATCCCGCAGGCTTTGCCACATATAGGGACTGCCGTAGACGGCCAGTCCAGCCAGTCGGCCTTGCCGCCCCAACTGCTCAAGCAGGGCGGCCCAGGGTTCGGGGTTGCCGGCGCTGCCGCGAAAGGGGTTGCCGCGGATAAACAGCTGGAGCAGCACCGGTGCGTTGCCGGGGGGCACCAGATCGTCGGCGGCGGGCCGTAGGCCGTCGACGAGGTGGGGCCGAAAACCGGCCGCCTGCGGCAGGGTGAGGGCTGGGGCGGTGGCGCTCAGGAAGGGGCAGCCGAGCAGGCCATCCACCCGAATCAGAGAGACCCCCAGGCCCTGGCCGTCAGCGCCAAGCGCGACTGGTGTCAGCACGCCCCCCTGGCGCTCCAGGCTGCGCTGCAACAAGGTCAGGGCCAGCCGTTGGTCGGCTGGAGAGGGACCATTGCTGAGGGGACCGAGGGGCTCGCAAGCTGGTTGGGCGGGCTCCGGCA
>CAMDWF010000142.1 GCA_945878795.1 Synechococcus sp. UW140 | reverse complement strand
TCCACATCAAGGACACTGCGGATCACGGCCGCATTCACCCCCTGGGAGCCGGAGGTCATCAGGTTGTGGCCCTCCTGGGCTAGGGAGCGCCCCACGAGTTCCACCAAATGGATGGAAACCACTGGCACATGGCGGCTACCAAGAATGGCAATGCGCCGCTTGCCCCGGTCCTGAAGCATGGCCAGTTCCTGGGCCAACGTATCGATCCGACCAATCGCCGGAAAATCAAGGGACCGGGTCACCCAAGGCCTACATTCGTACCCACGAAACTAGCAGCCACCGGCCCGGATCCGCTTTAGGGCCTCCCCTCAGACAGGGGCTGGCAGCTTGAGGCGTTCGAAGAGCGCCTCGAAACGGCAGTGCTCGGCCACCAAGCGGATGGCGTAGGTGGCCTTGACCGGTTCATGCAGACGCACATGGCCGATGGCCGCCTCAATCACCTCGACGGTGCTGAGGGTGTCGTGGTCCACCTTGAGCACGGGCACCTCCAGTTCTTCGGCCCGATTGAGTAGCTGGGGCAGCGGTTCGCCCACCCCCGTCAGAATCAGGCACTGGGTGGAGGCCTCCAGGGCGGCCAGCTGGATGTCGGTTCGATCGGCGCCGGTGATCACCGCCATGTTGCGGCGGCGGCGGAAGAATTCCATGGCCGAATTCACATTCATGGCGCCAATCGAGAGGGTTTCCACCAGCAGATTCAGCTGCTCGCTGCAACAAAGCACCCGGGCCCCCAGGCGCCGGGCCAATTCTTCAACACTGATGCTGCGCAGCATCGGGCTGCGGGGCATCACGCCAAACACTTTGATGCCAAGGCGCTCGAGGGCCGGCACCACCTCCTGGCGCAGCTGGGACACCTGGTCGGGCTGGGCGATGTTGAGCACCACCCCCGCCAGCCCATCCCCCAGCTGGGAGCGGGCCTCCAGCAAGCCGTCAACGCTGCGGCTGTCCTGCCAGGGGTGGACCAGCACCACCGGGGCCCCAAGCCCGCGGGCAAGTTGCACCAGGCTGAGGCCATAGAGCTGGCCTTCGCTGAGGCTGCCGGCGGCTTCGAGCAAGGCCAGGTCATCGGGCCCCTGCTGCAGGCGCTGCTTGAGGGCCTCGAAACCGGCCCCGGGGGCCAGATCTCCCGCCAGCAGACGGCCATGGGCCGAATCGGCGTTGATGGTGTGCAGCGAAGGGATCAGTTGGCTTTCGGGCAGGCCCAATGTGCTGCCAATGAAGCGCACGTCCGGGTCCAGCAGCGGATCGCCAGGCTGCTGGATCAGTTCATCAGCGTCGGAGTCGCTGGCCAGGGGCTTGCCAAAGGACAAGCCGACGCCAAGGCGCAGCAGCTGGCGGCCCAGGCCCAGCACCACCGCCGATTTGCCACTGAAGGGTTCGCAGGAGCCGATCAGCAAGGCGGTGGGCATGGAATGACCCCACTGGTAGCAAAGTTGGATGTCAATTTAGGCAACCGCACCGCCCCGTCCGATGCTGGCGACACCGTTCGCCCATGCCGTCGTCGATGGCCGCCGCCCCTGACCCCCTCAACCAGGCCCCGCCCCGGGGGCCCCGCACGGTGGCGATCACCGGCGCCTCGGGTAGCCTGGGCCAGGCCCTGCTGCGGCGCCTGCATCGCCGCGGTGACCGGTTGATCGCCCTGACCAGCAGCAGCAGCCCCCTGGAAATCAAGGACGCTCAAGGCTGTCCCATCCCCCTGCGGCAGGTGGGCTGGGCGGTGGGCCAGGAGGAGGCGCTGGGCCCCCTGCTGGCGGAAGTCGACCTGCTGGTGCTCAACCATGGCATCAATGTCCACGGCGACCGCAGCGTCGACAGCGTGGAGCGCTCCCTTGAGGTGAATGCCCTCAGCTTTTGGCGCCTGCTGGAACTCTTCGCCCGGGTGGCACGCTCGCGGCCCCCGGCCGGCCGGCCCCGCCCGGAGGTATGGGTGAACACCTCGGAAGCAGAAATCCAGGTGGCGATCAGCCCGCTGTATGAAATCAGCAAACGATTGATCGGCCAACTGCTCAGTCTGCGGGCCCCTGTCCTGGAGCGAGCTGATGGGGCATCGGGGTTTCCAGGACTGAGGATTCGCCGCCTGGTGTTGGGCCCGTTTCGCTCCAATCTCAATCCGGTGGGAGGGATGGGCGCGGCTTTCGTGGCCAACGAAATCGTGCGTCAGGCTGGCTGGAATTGCAGTTTGATTATTGTGACTCCCAATCCAATCACCTATGTGTTGATGCCCTTGACCACCCTGGGGCGCTGGTTGTATTTCCAATCCCTTTGCCGCGATGCCCCGGCTCCACCCTGACGCCAGCAGAGCCTGGTGTCAGCAGAGCCTGACGCCAGCCGACCCGCAGCCGGCCCTTTCCCCCAACAGTTGTAAAGCCATCCCCCAGGCAAGGGACCTGGCTGGCTAAGCCTGGGGTGACAATGCTCAACATCCCATGGTCGCCCCACCCACCAGCGCCGATCTCGCGCTGCCTGAGGTGCTCAAGCAAAGCGGCCAGCGTGAGGTTTTCTGCGGGCTGACCTCCATCGTCTGGCTGCATCGCCGCATGCCCGATGCCTTTTTCCTGGTGGTGGGCTCCCGCACCTGTGCCCACCTGATCCAGAGCGCGGCGGGGGTGATGATCTTTGCCGAACCCCGCTTCGGTACGGCGATCCTGGGGGAAAGGGATCTGGCCGGCCTGGCCGACGCCAACGAAGAGCTGGACCGGCTGGTGCGGGAGCTGCTGGAGCGCCGCCCCGAAATCCGCACCCTCTTTCTGGTGGGCTCCTGCCCCAGCGAGGTGATCAAGCTCGATCTGCAACGGGCCGCCGAACGGCTCAGTGCCCAGCTGGCGGGCCGGGTGCGGGTGCTGAATTATTCCGGCAGTGGCATCGAAACCACCTTCACCCAGGGGGAGGACCACGCCCTGATGGCGATGCTGCCGCTGATGCCAAGCAGCGATGAAGACCAATTGCTGATTGTCGGCACCCTGGCCGATGCGGTCGAAGATCGTTTTCGACTGTTGTTTGAGCGGATGGGGGTGCCCCGGGTGCGCAGCCTGCCCCCCAGGCGCTCCACCGAGTTGCCGCCGGTGGGAGCTGGCACCCGCCTGTTGCTGGCCCAACCCTTCTTGAGCGGCACCGCCCGGGCGCTGGTGCACCGGGGTGCCCGGCTGATCGAAAGCCCCTATCCGTTTGGGGTGGAGGGGAGCCGTCTGTGGATGGAAGCGGCGGCGGCGGCCTTCGGCCTGGCCCCTGCAGCTGTCGCCGCCGTGCTCGATCCGCTGGAGATTCGCGGTCGCCGCGCCCTCGAACCCCACCGCCGCGAGCTGGAGGGGCGCCGCCTGTTCCTGTTGCCCGACTCCCAGATGGAAATCCCCCTGGCCCGCTTCCTGGCCCGCGAATGCGGCATGGAGCTGGTGGAGGTGGGCACCCCCTACCTGGATCGCCAACTGATGGCCGCCGAAATGGCCCTGCTGCCGGGCGGCACCCGCCTCAGCGAGGGCCAGGATGTGGAGAAACAGCTGGAGCGGGTCCGGGCCGAGCGACCCGATCTGGTGGTCTGCGGTCTCGGGCTGGCCAATCCCCTCGAAGCCGAGGGCATCGCCACCAAGTGGTTGATCGAACTGGTCTTCAGCCCCATCCACGGCTGCGACCAGGCCGGTGAGCTGGCCGAACTGTTCGCCCGGCCCCTGCATCGCCGCCAACGGCTCTCCTTCGTCTGAGCGCCCGTCTGAGCCTGCGCGTCTGAGCTTGCCGGTCTGAGCCTGCTCGTCTGATCACCCCATCCAACCCTTTATTTCCCGATCACCGGCCCCATGGAACTGACCCTCTGGACCTACGAAGGCCCGCCCCATGTGGGCGCCATGCGCATCGCCAGTTCGATGGAAGGGGTGCACTACGTGCTGCACGCGCCGCAGGGCGACACCTACGCCGATCTGCTGTTCACGATGATCGAACGGCGCAACCGCCGCCCGCCTGTCACCTACACCACCTTCCAGGCCCGGGACCTGGGGGGCGATACGGCCGAGCTGGTCAAGCGCACGATCAAGGCCGCCGTGGATCGCTTCCAGCCCGAGGCCCTGTTGGTGGGCGAAAGCTGCACCGCTGAATTGATCCAGGACCAACCCGGATCCCTGGCCCATGGCATGGACCTGGGCGGGGTGCCGGTTGTGAGCCTGGAACTGCCCGCCTATTCCAAAAAAGAAAACTGGGGGGCCGCCGAAAGCTTCTACCAACTGGTGCGGGGTCTGCTCAAAGATCAGCTGCCGCCACCGGGATTCGCCAAACCATCACCGCAACGCTGGCGCCAGGAAGGTCGGCGACCCAGGGTCAACCTGCTGGGACCCAGCCTCTTGGGTTTCCGCTGCCGCGACGACGTGCTGGAAATCAGCAAGTTGCTGGCCAGCCATGGCATCGACGTGAGTGTGGTGGCGCCGCTGGGGGCCCGACCCGCAGACCTGATGCGGTTGCCTGATGCGGACGCCAATGTCTGCCTCTATGCGGAGGTGGCGGGCACGGTCTGCAGCTGGCTGGAGCGCAGTTTCGGCATGGCAACGGTCAAAACGGTGCCGATCGGCATCGGCGCCACCAGAGACTTCCTCACGGAAATCAGCGAGCTGTTGGGGGTGGAGATTGCGGCAACGAGCGAAGCCGAATCGCGGCTGCCCTGGTATTCCCGTTCCGTCGATTCCACTTACCTCACCGGCAAGCGGGTATTTATCTTTGCCGACGCCACCCACGCCCTCGCTGCGGCCCGCATCGCCAGCCAGGAGCTGGGCTTTGAGGTGGTGGGCCTGGGCACCTACAGCCGCGAGCAGGCCCGCGAGGTGCGGGCCGCCGCCAAGCAGCTGGGGCTGGAAGCCCTGATCAGCGACGACTACCTGGCGGTGGAAAAGGCGATGGCCGAGGCGGCTCCCGAACTGGTGCTCGGCACCCAGATGGAGCGCCATAGCGCCAAGCGTCTCGGGGTTCCCTGCGCGGTGATCAGCTCGCCGTTGCATGTGCAGGATGTGCCGGCCCGCTATTCCCCCCAGATGGGTTGGGAGGGGGCCAATGTGATCTTCGACTCCTGGGTGCATCCGCTGATGATGGGCCTGGAGGAGCACCTGATCGGCATGTTCCGCCACGACTTCGAGTTTGTCGATGGCCACCGCAGCCACCTGGGCGATGGGGCGCCGGCGGCGGTGCCGGTGGCCGATGCTGGGCCTGGGGCCGCGGCTGCGCAGGTGGGGACTCTGCCGTCTGGGCCTGGTGCCACGGCGACGCTGGTGGCCGAACCGCTGGCCGAATCGCTGCTGGCCGAGCAGCTGGCCACCACCGCTGCCGAGTCGATTCAGGCGGACGGCCCAGCAGTTGCTGGCGCATCCGTCTGGACCCCCGATGGCGAAGCGGAACTGCACAAGATCCCCTTCTTCGTGCGGGGCAAGGTGCGGCGCAACACCGAAGCCTTCGCCGCCGAGCGCGGGCTGGCCCGCATCGACGCCGAAACCCTCTACGACGCCAAGGCCCACTTCAGCCGTTGAGGGCGGGGGGGGCAAGACGCTGGAATGCGGGATCCTCTGCAGCGATTTGATCCGCCGGGGCAGGGGCCGACGGCTGTTTGTGGTGACGAGCAAGAGCATGCTGGTGCAGTTCCAGAAGGAGTTCTGGACGCGCTTTTCGATCCCGCTGGTGCGGCTGGATTCGGTGGGAATTCAGCGGATCCGGGAGCAGATCCCAGGCAACCAGAACCCGTTCCACTATTTCGACAAGACGATCGTCTCCGTCGATACGCTCAAGAACGACTGCGAGTATCACGTTTATCTCGATAACGCCAGCTGGGACATCATCGTGATCGATGAATGCCAGAACGTGGCCGAACGGGCCAGCGGCGCCATGCGGAGCCAGCGCTCCCGCCTTGCCGAGCGCCTGGCAACCCGCTCGGAAACCTTGATCCTGCTGTCCGCCACCCCGCACGACGGCAAGCCGGAGAGCTTCGCCAGCCTGATGACGATGCTCGACCCCACGGCGATCGCCGATCCGAGCCACTACAGCAAAGACGACATCCGGGATCTCTATGTGCGCCGCTTCCGCAAGGACGTGATCGCGGATCTGCGCAACAGCGTCAAGGAACGCGATAGCGCCGATGTGGAGTGTGCGGCGAGTGAGCGGGAGGAGCGGGTGGGGGATTATCGGGTGGTTTGGGGGTATTTTGAAGGGGGAGGAGTCTAGCCGGTTAGCCAACTCAGCTGATGATCGAGGTTGAGGCGAGAGGCCTGGGTCCACAAAGGCTTCTCTCGCTAAGTTATGATTCCCCATTCACAAAGTTTCTGCTTCGTGAAGTCGACAAGTCGTTGTACTT
>CAMDWF010000141.1 GCA_945878795.1 Synechococcus sp. UW140 | reverse complement strand
GGGTCAAGGATCCCGGCGCCCCCCTGCGGCTCAAGTTGGTGGGCCCCCACGACCGGCGCTATACGCCCCGCCTGCAGGCCTTGGCCAAGGAACTGGGCATCGCCGGGCGCTGCGACTGGTTGCCCTGGGTGAGCGATGGGGAGCGCCTGCAGCTGCTGAATAGCGCCCAGGCCCTGGTGCTGGCCAGCCTCTGGGAAGGCTTTGGCCTGCCGGCCCTGGAGGCCATGGCCTGCGGGGCCCCCGTGGTGGCCGCCCGGGCCGGCGCCCTGCCGGAGGTGGTGGGGGACGCCGGCCTGCTGGTGAATCCGCGCTCCATCGACTCCCTCAGCTCGGCCCTGGAACAGGTGCTGCGGCAGCCGGCCCTCGCGGCTGGGTTGGCGGCGGCGGGACCTCGCCGGGCTGCGGGCTTTGACTGGCGGACCACCGCAGGCCAGGTGCTGGAAGTGCTGCGAGAGTGTGGCTAGTCGCAAGCCCCGCCAAAAGCCCCAACGCCAAGCATGATGACCGCGGCCATTGGAAGGGTCCATGCAGGATCAGGAATATCACGTGCTCGCCGCCCTGGAGCAGCGGCATTGGTGGTACCGCAGCCTGCGCCGGCGGGTGGTGGAGCGACTCAAGCGGGAAGCCAGCCGCCAGGGCCGTGCCCTGAACGTGTTTGACGCCGGCTGTGGCACCGGCGGCATGTTGGCTGAACTCCAGAGCGAGGCGAGTATTGCCGCCACCGCCGGCTGCGACCTCCACCCCCTGGCCCTGACCTATGCCCGCGAGCGGGGGCTGCAGGTGGTGGAGCGGTCTGTCAATGAACTGCCGGTGGGTGACGCTCTGTACGACGCCGTGATCTCCCTGGATGTGCTTTATCACCGCCAGGTCGATCCAGCCCGGGCCCTGGTCGGCATGGCGGCGATGCTGCGCCCGGGGGGCTTGCTTTTGATCAATGTGGCGGCCATGCCCTGCCTGGAGCGGCGCCACGATCGACGGGTGATGGGCGGACGCCGTTTCCTGGCCGAAGGGCTGGGTCTTCAGGTGCGGGCCGTCGGCTTGCAGCCCGAGTCGATTTCCTACTGGAATTCCTGGCTGACGCCCCTGCTGTGGGTGCAGACCAGGCTGGAAGCACTGCTCCCGGAAGGGGACGACCAGGAGGATTCCGATGTGACCTTGCCCCCCCTCGGGCTCAACAACCTGTTGATCGGCTTGCTGCAATGGGAAGAGCGGGTCTCCCGGAGCCTGCCCCTCCCCTGGGGCAGCTCCCTGATGCTGCTGGCCAGGCGGCCATGATGACCAGCCATCCTTTGGCGCTGCTGCGGCGAGGACTGCATTCGAGTCTGCTGCGCTACCTGCTGGTGGGGGGCAGTGGCGAGCTGCTCTACTTGGGCCTTTTCGCCCTAGCGGTGCATTCAGGGCTGTCCAACCTGGTGGCCATCAGCCTGGCCGGCGCAATTTGTCTGGTCTTCAATGCGGTGATGCATGCCCGCGTCAGCTTTCGGGTGCGCTTCAGCCGATCCCTATTGGTTCAGTACACGGCCATCCAATCGCTCGGATTGCTGGTGAGCCTCTTAACCGCTGCCATGCTTGAGCGGATGCCAAAGCCATTTTCCAGCTCAATGGTGGTGGGCTTGGTTTCCTATGCCGTGTGGTCCGCCCTGTCGTTTGGGCTCACCAGGGCCGCCTACCGCCGCTCCACCGCCGCCGCCGGATTGGCCTCCAGACACACCAACCAGCGCCCCTCATAGGGCACGATCGCCCCCGACTCCGGATAGGCGCGGCAGGGGGGCAGGCCAGAGCGCACCTCAGCCTCATTGCCCTCACTCCGATAGGCAATGTGATTCACCTTCACCTGGTGGAGATTAAGGAAGAGGGCCGGGATGCTCCACTCACGGCGAAAGGCGGATTCGCCAACGCTGCTCCAGTTTGGAAAGGGTTGGGTGCGCTCTGTGGTGCCGAAGATGAAAAAGGGCTCCGCCGGCGTGCTCCCTTGCAGCGAGACTGCCCGCACATCGGCCAGGATCGACTGGGATAGGGCCATGTCCCGCATTTGCATCAAAGCGGTGAATTCCCAGACCCTGGCAGCAAATGCCGCCTGGGGCACCAGATAGCCGACCACCAGCAAGCCCACCAACCCCTGGGCCAACCTGCGGTTCCAGCCCAGCCAGGGGCGCCCCAGCCGTTGGTCCGTCAGGGGCGCCGCCATGGTTGCCAGCACTGCCACGCTTAGGGAAGCGATGCCGAGGTTGCCAAGGCAGAAGGCACGGGAGGGAAAACCAGCATCGAGGATGTAATAGAGAAGAAAAGGCAGCAGGGTGAGGAAACCGGCGGCGGCCCAGAGAATTCCCAGGCGTTGGCTTCGCTCCGGCCCCCTGCTGCTGACCCGCAGCAACTGGATCGTGGTCAAGGCCAACAACAGCAAGAACAACACCCCTAGGGCCTGCTGGGGCATCCGGGGCAACAGGCTCACATTGGTGGCATAGACCTCCCGGTACACCCCCCCATCGGTGATCTTGTGCCAGAGACGCGCCAGGCTGGCGAAACCGGTGCGGCTGTTAGGGGTGTGGCCCGCCATGGCCAGCACGGAGACCAGGTAATAGACCACCCCACCTGTCAGCAAACCGGCCAGCAAATGTTTGGGCGCTTGGCCGCCAAAGCGCTGGCTGCCGAGGGCCCTGGCCAGGCCATTCCAACCAAGTAAAGCAATACCTAGGTAGCCAGTAGGCTGGTAAATCGAGAGGGCAAAGGCTATTGCCAGCAGGCCAAGCATGCCATCGAGCCAACGGCGCCCCAACAGGGGCGGGCCACTGCGGTAGGCGATCAATACCGCACCCCACACCGATAGGACCGCCGGCAGCAAATACAGACCTATGGCAAAACTGAAATTGAACAGATCGAGCTGATAGGCGTGGCCACTGATCAGCAGAGCCAGCAGACAGATCCAGGGGGGCGTGACAGCTGGCACGAACAGGGCCAGGGCAGCGGCTAAAACATAAATGGAACCGGCGGCAAGCAACCAGCCAAAGAAAGGAGAATAGGCATGCTGGAACAGGGCTCCGTAAATGATATCCCAACCCGGCCGACTCTGAAATGCCTGCTCAATCGGCTGGCCCAACAAGGCCCAATCATCAACATTCCAGGTCGGCGATGTCACTTCCTGCCAGTTAATCGCCAGAAACAGGGCGGCGAAAATCAGGCCCCAACGCAGCCACGGGGACGAAACTCTAGGCATGGATCCCATAATCAGAATCCAGTAAACTCTGGCAACACCCAAAGCCGTGTATCCCGCGCTGCCTCATCGCGTATCAGGCGCCACAAATTGGCATCGGCGTGCCTGGGAAGCGCCACGACCAGCTTGACGCCGGGGCCGCACAGGGACAGGGCGGCGAGCAACACCAGGCTTTCGCCCAGCACCACCACTCCCCCGAACCCCCGCAACGCCGCCTCGGGTGGGCCGCCCAGGGTCTGGTCTTCGGGCGCCAGGGGCCCGATCCAGTGGCGTTTCGCCGCCACGGGATGGGGGACCAGCCGCCAGGGGTGGGGCCAGTGCTCGGCCTCAAAAGCCAACCGCTCGACCCCTGGAGAATCCACTATCAATGTGCGGAAGGACCACCCAGGCGCGAGACCCTCCGAAGCATCAGGGATGCCATAGAGGGGCCCCAGCTCGCGGCAGTCGAAACGGGCGCACCAGGGGGCGCGATGGGCCGGCCGATCGGAAAACAACCAGCAGGGCAGGCCGGCGGCAAACATCTGGGGATCAAGGGCCCGGGGCTGCAACCGGTATTGGTCGAGTCCGTCATCGAGCAACTCAAGCTGGCGGCCATGGCGGGCCAGCGCCCGCAGGGCCCGGCCGGCGCCGCGCAGATGGGCCAGGCGCAGGCGCCCCACCAACCCCAGCCGCGCCGCCAGGGCCAGGGCGGCCATGCTGAGCGGGTGGATGGGCAAGCGCCAGGGCCAGAGGCGCCGATCCCCGGTCTCGATAGTTATGCGGCTGGGTTCGTAGAGCAGCAGCTCCCACTCCGGCGCACCGGCAGGCGGGTTGTGGCGAATGCGCCGCGCCGCCTCGAGGTGGATTGCATTGAAAGCCAGCACCACCTGAACCATGGTCAGCGCCCCAGGCGGCCGCGGCCCAGGGACAGCAGCAGCGACGGCCCATGCAACAGGCGGCGTCCGCAGTGCCACCACAGCCGATGCCACCAACGCACCTGCCACTGGCCTGAGCGGGGCGGCGGCACCAGCTTGATCGGCAGTTCCTCCAGAAAGATGTCGGGGATGGCGAGGAAACAACTCCAGAAGGTCATGCGGCGGGCATGGTCGATCTCATCGGCGCATTCGGCCTCCAACTGGGGCCGGGAGCCGGCCACCAGCCGCCATCCCCCCCCGGGCTCCCTGGCGTAGCTGCAATGCCCGGACCCGGCGCTCCAGGGGGCATGGGCGGCCACCAGGCGGTTGGCCAGCCGGGACGCCCGCATCGCCGCCAGGCCC
Organism: Synechococcus sp. UW140; assembly: GCA_945878795.1. Lineage (GTDB taxonomy): Bacteria > Cyanobacteriota > Cyanobacteriia > PCC-6307 > Cyanobiaceae > Cyanobium. The sequence continues at coordinate 1,851 of CAMDWF010000141.1, read as the reverse complement.
TGGGAGGCCAGCAAGGCCCCTGCCCCCGTTTGGCCCCCCGCCCGCTCCGCATCGGTGTGGCTGATCAGCTCCAACCAATCGGCGGGGATCCAGGCGGACTCCGTCCCCAAAAGCTGGTTCAGCCGGATGCGCAGATCCTTGTCGTCGAATCCGTAGCCCACCAGGAGCTCATGGAATCCGCCCACCGCCTCAAACAGGGATCGGGCCAGCAGCATCTGGCCCTTGCGTCCCTCCCCGCCGCTGCCAAAGGCGCAGGGGCGACCCGCCACCGCCAGCTGGGGCGCCCCAGGGTCAAAGCGGGCCGAGGGCCAGGCGTCCGCATCCAGCTTCAAGATCAGCTCACCCCTGGACTGGGCCACGGCGAAGTTGTAGGCCCGACAGAGGTTCCACTGCCGCTCCCCGTCCACCCGCAGCAGCCGCAGCCGCGGATCCGGGGGCAGCTGCTCGCGCCGCAGGGGCTGGCTGCTGCTCCAATCCACCACCAGGTGCTCCGTATGCCAGGGCAGCGCGGTGACCCGGGGCGCCGACTGCAGCAGGTGGTGGCTCCGGTTCATGCAAACCGTAACGATGCTGAGACTCATGGCCCCCAGCGTGGGGCCCCGACGCCCTTCGGCCCTTGGCCGCCCTGGCATCCCCGCGCCAGCTCCATGGCCGCCAGCACCACCAGCACCGGCAGCTGCAGGAATTGGCGGCCGGTGTACCACCAGAGCCGATGCCAAGGCCGCACGTCCCACACGCCCCGATCGGAAGGGGGAAAGAGGCGATAGGGCAACACCTCCAGGAACACCTCGGGAATCGCCAGGAAATGGCCCCAGAAGGTCATGCGGCAGGCGTGCTCGATCTCGGCGGCCACGGGTCCAGGGGGATGGGGCACCGAGGCGGGCTCCACCCGCCAGCGGCCTGAAGTTTCTTCTTGGTAGCTACTGGCCCGACTGCGGGGCCCCCAGGGGCAATGGGCCGCCAGCAGGCGGTTGGCCAGCCGGGTGGCCCGCATCGCCGCCTCGCCGTGGTTGCGGGCGATGCTGCCGGCCCCATCGCCAGGCCCCCGTTCGGCGCGCTCGCCGTCGCAGTGGGCAATCACCGCCAACCAAGCCTCCGGAATCGGCGCCGGTTGGATACCGAGCTGCATCCCCAGCCGAGCCAGCAAATCCTTGTCATCAAAGCCGTACCCCACCAGCATTTCATTGAAGCCGCCCACCGCCGCCAACAGGCGCCGCTCGATCAGGAACTGACCCTTGCGCCCCTCGGGTCCGCTGCCAAAGGCACAGAGCAGCGGCTGCCGGCTGGGGTCAGCGGCGAGCCCCCGCAACTGGGCCGCCGCCGGATCAAACCGCTCGGTGGGCCAGGCATCGGCATCCAGCTTCAGGATCAGCTCGCCGGTGGCCCGGGCGAAGGCGAAGTTGTAGGCCCGGCAGAGGTTCCAACGGGCCTCGCCCTCCACCCGCAGCAGCCGCAGGCGGGGGTCAGGGGGGAGGTCCTCACGGCGCAGGGGTTCGCGGCTGCTCCAATCGACGATCAGATGCTCGTCATGCCAGGGGAGCTGGGCCACCAAGGGGGCGGAACGCCAGAGGTGCTCCCGGCGATTCATGCAGACGGTCACGACGCTGAGGCGGCTCTGGCCGGCGCCCCCCTGCTTCAGTCCCACAGGCTCAGGGCATCATCCCTGGCCCCGAACCACTCGGCCGCCAGCGCTCCGCCCATCGTTCGCTGGTCCCGGAACCAGGGCCCACCCAGGGTCCAGTGCAGCAGGATCGGTCCCCCATCCTCGGCGCTGGCCTGGGGTGGGGGCTGGACGTCCACCAAGTGGTTCCAGCGGTTCGGGAGGGACCCCACTTCGTGGTCACCGGCGAG
>CAMDWF010000140.1 GCA_945878795.1 Synechococcus sp. UW140 | reverse complement strand
CAGGGCTTTATTTAATCCCATATAAGTTAACGTAGACAATGGAAAAGTGGGATCTAAAATAGGTTGGACATTTGGGATACCTGTATCTTTATAGATGCAATCATCTACGAGAAACCAGAGTAGTGAGATATCTTTTTCATCGGCTGCTTTAATCAACTGCGGCAGTTCATAATTTGTAAAAAATTCAGATGCTAGAAGATTTGGGGATACCAGTAAAATGACAACTTTAGCGTCTGCTAGCGCCTTTCCAATTTCATCATTCCACAACGCGCCTGGCTTAATTTGCTCATCGTTCCATGCTATCAAGCCGTCTCGAACCATAGGAGCCAAGTGTTTTTGTATCATCTTTAGCCATTTAACATCAGCATGACTGTAGCTGAAATAGACCCTGGTGGGCACGGTTGTAGTCTCATCTGTCAATACTAAAGAATCATCGATTCGCTTATGCAATTCCGGTGCTAAATTTTCAACATAATTAAATTTGGAGCCTGGGGGCAGACAAACCACACGAAAGCCCGCATCATCGTAGGGGCCGTCAGAAACATCCTGCTTGGAAAGGCTTCGGAAGGCCGAACGGCAATATCTTGGTGGCATGGACCAGGAACCGCCACGAGTAATTCTCTGTTGTTCCTTAGGCGACTGCGGATCCTGCCAGTCACTCCCATCGTAGGGACCACCCTCGTAACTGCTGCGCACGGAATCCAAACACCACTCCAGGACATTGCCGTGCATGTCATGGATCCCCCAGGCATTGGCGGGGAACATCCCTACCGGTGTGGTCTGCTCCCTATAGAGGGGCTGCGGATCAGGGGTAGGTGAACTAAAACGAGATGCATCTGTACCCCTAAAGTTGGCTAAATCTGAATAGATGATGGCTCCAAAGCAATACGCCGTACTCGTCCCCGCCCGGCAGGCATATTCCCACTGCGCCTCACTCGGCAGCGTGTAATTACGCCCAGTGCGCTGACTAAGCCGAGAGCAAAACTCGTTCGCATCTTCCCAACTCACCCGCTCTACCGGCCGCTCGTCGGTGTTCATCTCCCCCGCCAACAAGCGGGCCTCTTCGCCCTGGAATTTGGAAGGTTCGGGGTTGAGTTCCGCCCCCCAGCGCTCTCCTTCTCTGGCTTTCCAGTGCGCCACCGCCCGCCACTGGGCCTGGGTGATTGGTGTCTGGCCGATCAGGAATTCAGCCAGCGTCACCTCATGCACCGGGCCCTCGTTGGACTGGCGCCCCAGCTCTTGTTCAGCAGAACCCATCTGGAAGCTGCCGCCGGGAATCCGGACCATGGTCAGCCGCGCTCCGTCGCCCAGCTCCTCGTAGAACACCTGGGTTCGGGCCTGCCAGCGCAGCAGCTGCAACGGTGGCTGATTGGGGGGACTGGGCGGTTGGGCCGCCCCGGCAGCAGCTGGCTTCATCGCCGGCAGGCGTCGGTTTCAAAGCAGCATTGTTGCCCATTTGCCTGGAATTTCCTCGTACCCCCTGGCAGCTGTGTCGTATCCCTAGCCACCGTCTTCGCTACGGGATCGTGAATCAGCGTGAAGGTTCACAGAATGAAGGGCCTGCTGAAATTCCTTCGCCCAGTGATCGGTCTCAAGACGTACTTGGGCATAGACAGCACGCAAGAATGTTCTGCAGAGATTGATGCCTTCCTTGGTACGATCAGCATCAGAAGTATCTTCGAGGTTGGTGCGGCGATACTCCTCCCAATCCAGCCGAAATTCGCCTTGTAAACTGGTCAGTTTCTGAGCGGTGCGGATGTAGCGAATCTAGCCACTCGTGTAATCGCCGAAACGATCTATCGCAATCAGCAAGCCCGCCAAGGCTAACGCCACGGTAGCCCAGGCGGGAGAGAGCCATAGTTTGTCATTGCGCTTTAGCAGTTCGCCGATAAGCGGAATCAAGCCTGCCACAGCCACAGCGAGAATGGCTCCGAGGCGCAACAGGAACCCCAGCATCCTTTGGCTTCTCTTTTTTTGGTAGTACCAGTTGATGGAAGCCGCACATTCGTTCACAACAAACAGATAGAGCTGATCTAATGATTCCTGTTGCTTGGTGGGACTCCAGTCCAGAGTCTTGGGAAATCCCATCGGCTGTAGGTTGAGATTCGCTGTTGCTGTTTGTTGTGGTTTGTCGCTGGGCATACTTGTGAAGTAGAGCGGGCAACTGGTCTGGCAGGTTCAAGGCAGGGGTTCGAGAACACAAGGGATGCAACGCGCTGGTAGCTCCTCCATCAACGTGCCATCGGCATCAAGATGACCCCTTACCTCCGGGTTGGCTGCACACACCTGCGCGAATTGAACAGGGGTGAAGCTGAGCGTGCGGGGCAGGGTGAGCATAGGAGCCCTGCGGGACTAATTTTTTCAGGCTAAAGGGTTTGGGACGCTTGGTTCCTGGGGCAAACAGACCACACGGAAACCGACGTCGTTGGCGACGCTGTCGGCCTCGTCGTGGCTGCGGTAGGCCGAGCGGCAGTCGCCGGGGTCGCCGATCCAGGAGCCGCCGCGCAGCAGCTTTTGTGCATCAACAGCGGCAACAGGGGCAAGCCAGGGTTGGTCATCGCCAGGGGCGAGGTTGTAACTGTCATGCCAGTGGTCCTGGCACCACTCCCAGACATTGCCGTGCATGTCGTGCAGGCCCCAGCCATTGGCCGGCAAGCTGGCCACCTCGCAGGTCTGCTGGCGATAGGTGCCCTTGGGGCCGTTTTGATAAACGAAATTACCGTTGTAGTTGGCCAGTTCCGGCGTCAACGTGGCGCCAAAGTGAAACGGCGTGGTGCTGCCGGCACGGCAGGCGTATTCCCACTGGGCCTCGCTCGGCAGCCCGTAGCGCTGGCCCGTGCGCTGGCTCAGGCGGCGGCAGAACTCCTGCGCGTCGTGCCAGCTCACCCGCTCCACCGGACGGTTATCACCCTTGAACTTCGCAGGATCGGGCTTCAGGTCGCGCTCAAGCTGCTGCCAAGCCGCCACCGTCCGCCACTGGGCCTGGGTGATCGGTGTTTGGGCCATCCAGAAGGCGTCCAGCGTCACCTCATGCTGGGGGCTTTCATCGTCGAACCGCTCTGGCTCGCCCTTAGGAGAGCCCATCAAAAAGCTGCCCCCCGAGATCTTCACCATGGTGAGCGCCACCCCCTCGCCCAGCTGCTCCCGGTAGCCCTCTACCTGCAGCGGCCGGCGCTCCATGCTCCAGCGGTTGCCCTGCTGGTGCAGCAGGCAGGTGTTGGTGGCAAAGAGCTGCAGCCGCGAAGAATCCGTCGCCGCCGGCGCATCTGTGGAAGATGGGGCAACCTCACGTTCGGGGGGGAGGGTCATCACATGCCGCCTGGCGGGCGCCGTTCCGATGCGGCAGGTTTCTGGTGGCGAGGGTAGGGCACCAGGCAAGGACTGCTGACGCCAGGGCCAACGGCAGATACGAGCACGGGCCAAGCGGTTCAGCGAGGCTGGTGCATTGCCGGCTGCCCAGATGAGTCGGCCCCCGTCGCCCCAGACCCGTTGAGCAGCCAAGTTCGCCGCCGCAGGCTCGCCGCCCTCGCCCCTCTCGCCCTGATCACCAGCCTGGCTGTCCTCACCGCGTTGGCCTGGCTTGTCCCCGCCACGGCCAAAGCTAACTTTCGCGCTCGGGTCGTTTCGATCGGCGATGGCGACACCATTCGCGTGCGACACGGCGCCAAGCTGGAGACGATTCGGCTGGCTTGTATCGACGCCCCCGAGATGGCCCAGGTGCCCTACGGCGACCAGGCCCGCCGCTACCTGCAAACACGCCTGCGCTTGGAGCAAGAGGTGACGATCAATCCCCTCAACAGCGATCGCTACGGCCGCACCGTCGCCGAGGTGATCGGCGACATCAACCTCAACCTGGCCCTCGTCGAAGACGGTCTGGCTTTTGTCTATCCCAAATACCTGGGGCAGTGCGATGCCAACGAATACCTAAATGCCGAATACCGCGCTCGCCGCCATCGCTTTGGCATCTGGCGGGTGCCCGGCGGCATCGAACGGCCCTGGCAGTTTCGCCATGGCCGACCCCACGGCCGCCAGCAAGGCCGCCAGCCTTCTCGGCACCCCTACCTGCCCGCCGGGCTGATCTGAGGTCCGCCATTTCAGCGCCAAGCCTCTGAGGGCGGCCCGTTGAGTGCCATGCTCCCCCTAACGCAACTCGACTTACCTCTCAGCCGAGGCGCTGCTGCCCGCCGCTGGCCGGGGCCAAAAGCGCAGCAAAAGTGCTAATAGCCACCCCAACAGCAGGGGCCCATTCCCCCAGCGGTCGTAGACCGTGAGGGTCTGGCGCTGCCGCACCGTCATCGTCTTGATTGCGGCGATCCCATCCGGCAAGGTCGAGCGCACCTGGCCGCTGGCAGCCACCACCAGGCTGGGGCCGGTGTTGGCCACACTCACCAGCCAGCGTCCCGTCTCGATCGCCCGCAGCTGGGCCAGGGCGGTGAACTGGGCCTGCAGGGCCCGGGGATAGGGATCGAGGTTGGCGCTGGCCAGTAACCAGCGCGCTCCGTCGCGGCTGGCTTGGGCCAGGGCCGTGCCATCGGCCAGCTCGTAGCAGATCGCCACCCCGATCGCTCCGGCCGGGCGGGGCAACAGCCTGGAGGCGGCCCCGCCCTCCAGGCCACCCACTGCTGACAGGCCGCTCCAACGCACCAGCCGCGCCAACGGCACCCATTCCCCCAGGGGCACCAGTCGGTGCTTGTCGACGGCTCCACTGGCATACCGCTCCCCTGGGCCAAAGCGCAGCACACTGCTGCGCACGCTGTCGTCTTGCTGGCGGAAGCCGCCGGCCAGCACCTCGGCGGTGGCGGCCCGCGGCAGCGGCTGGCCCAGGGGCAGGGCGCCCTCGGGCAACACCACTACCGTGGTTTCGGCGCCGGCTCCAGGGCCGGCTGCGGACCTGCTGGCCAAAGATGCAGATCCCTGCAAGCTGCCCAGGGCCTGGTCCAGCTGCTCAAGCAAACGCCGTTGGGAACCCGCTTCAAATTTGTGGCGGGTGGGGATGGCGGGCTGCACCACCATCACGTTTTCGCTTGCCCCATCGCCGCCGCTACCTGGTGCCAGCGCCAGGGCCCACCCCGGCCCATGGGCCAGCAGCAGCAGCGCCAACGGCAGCGCCAGGGCCCGGGGGCGACCCCGCAGCGCTCCCAGTTGCAGCGCCCGCCACAGCCCCCAACCGATCAGTACCTGCAGGGCCGCGATCGCCCCCGCACCGGCCAGCGCCGCCAGCGCCGCCAGGGCCGGATCGCCAGGCAGGGCCGAGGCTCCCAATCCCAGCCAAAACAACGGCCCCCTGGCCAGCAGCACCTCCGCCAGCCCCCAGCCCAGGGCCGCCACCAGGGCGGTGTCCAGGCGATTGGGATCAAGAGGTCGCACCAGGGCTACCCAGGCGGCCACCAGCAGTCCGCCCACCCCACCACAGAAACCCCACACCACCAGACACAGCGGCAGGCTCAGGGGGGCCGGCACCCCGATCCAATCCAAAGGATGCAACCACAGCAGCCAGCGGTGGCTGACCAGGACGGCGGCGGCGCCCCACAGTGAGGCAGCCACCAGCGCCGTGCCGCGATGCGGAGAACCGGCCACTGCCCAGAGCAGGGCCAGCGCCGGCCACAACAGCCAGGGCCAGCCCACCGGCGGCAGGGCCACCCCAGCCAGGACTCCGCCAGCGATGGCGGCCAGAGTCCAGAAACGGCGGTGATTTCCCATGGCGCCGCAGCTTAGGCAGCTGCAAGCTGGTTGCAGGCGTCAGCCAAGGCGCTCCGATCCGTTACCAAGGACCCGCTGCCATGGACCAGGGCAATCTGCTGCAAATGCTCGTCTTGCGGGGGCTTGGAACCACCTCCCTGGTCGGCGATCGACTCCGCAACGTCAGCCAGGACTGGGTGCGCAGTGGCCGCCTCGACCCCAACCAGGCCTCCGCCCTGGTGGATGACGTGCTCAAGGCCCTGCGGGGTGAAACTCCCGAGCTGGAGCAGCAGGCCGAGCGGCAGCTGGAACGCAACCGGGATCTGCTGCTCCAGGACCTGGGCCTGGCCCGCCAGCGGGAAGTCGACGAACTGCGGGGCCGCATCGACCGGCTGGAGCAGGCCATGCGCCAGCGCCAGGGCTTCAACGAAGTCCCCGATTGAACCGGCCCCAGCTCCTTTGAGCCCGCCCCAGCCCCAGAGGGGCCGCCCCGGCGGGGCAGAATCCCCTCCGTCTGAGCTACGCCGCCATGCGCGACATCCTGATCAGCGTCACCGTTTGCATCGCCTGTCTGCTGACGGCCTTCGTCAGCCAACTGGTCAATCCCACCAGCGTCGTCGCGGCCCCGCCCAGCGAGCGCACCGCCACCACGGCGGTGCT
>CAMDWF010000139.1 GCA_945878795.1 Synechococcus sp. UW140 | reverse complement strand
TTCTGCTAAGCCAGAAGATACTGATTACAATTTACCATAATAAAAGAACGTCGCTATAGTCATTTGCTCCGTAGAGGTTATGGGTGCCTCAGGAAGCCCTTATTAGCGAGGCCCAATCAATCCATTCGGATCAGCGACTAAACGGCGCCCCTCGGTTGTACCTGCTTGATAGCCGTAACCAAAATTACCCCCGTCGGTATCGTTAATGATGTGCGGTGTTACCAGGATCACAAGTTCACGCTTGCCACGGTTGTTAGAACTATTTCGGAAAAACTGACCAATAATAGGCAAATCACCAAGAATTGGCCATTTGGAGACTTCCTCACGGTCGGCATCGGAAATAACCCCGGTCATAACCAGGGTCTGGCCATCACGTACGCGGGCGCTACCGGTGTCGAGACGGCGTACCGCCAAGATGTCGATGGGGCCACAACCGGGTATGACCTGCTGCCTTAGGGCTGCGGTGATCGCTGGCGACATCGAGAAGGTGACAAAGCCGTTGTCATCGATCTTGGAAATACGTGCCCCAAAGGTGAGTCCGGCGATGCCGAAGCTGGGCTGGCAGGAGTTGCCATTGCCCTGGGTGCCGGTGGTCACGGTGTAATTGGTGATCACCTGTTCTCCAACGGTCACGTAAGACTCATTGGCCTTTGTGCGACCTATGGAAGCAATACTGTCCGAATTAGTGCCACCAGAACCACCCGACCCACTGGATCCACTAGATCCAGTGGAAAGATTAGAAATATTGAGAGCTTGGCTATCTTCACCCTTACGTAACTCTTCAGAATTTTCGCTGAGTATCAAGGTTGGACTGGCCAACACTTTTGAACTCCTTGATTCTATCATGGCCTGAACAAAGCTATAAAAATTATTCCTTGGATACAAAAGGCCGGGATTTCGATTATTAGAACCATTGTAGGAATTTGAATTGTTAAACGAATTAGAGTTATTATTGGATGAGTTGCCTGAATTAGAATTATTCGTAGTATTTGAGCTGTTGTTGGAAGAGTTGTTTGAATTGCTGAAATTGCTTTGGGTAGATGCGGTTACCGACCTTCCTAATATACTTGACAATGCCGAACTTATTTTAGTTGACTGGTCTGTACTTAAACCCTTATCAACAGAAAGAAGTGTACCAGAAGCTGTGCTTGGGAAAGTAGATGTCACATTCAAATCTTGCTGCTTAAGATAACTAGATACATTTGAAGCATCCTGGAACGAAAGAGTATCAGTATTATCAATTTTAAAAGTGGTTCCGCTACTACCACTATTCGAAGAACTAGAATTATTTAATGAGTTTGACCCGGCTGTTCCATTATTAGAAAAATTAGAATTACCGAATGTGCTTGTCCCCCCTGAACTATTTGAATTACTCGAGAAAGTCTGGCGTGTATTTTCGTCGCTGAAAGCATCCCCCCTCGGAGGCAGCAAGCCACCAAAAGCGCCTTGCAACTGGCCAGCATTGTTAACTATAAAATTGTTACCATAACGAAATGCAAAACTATTGTCAAGTGTTTTTACATTATCTAGAGAAACGTCTAGAATTTTTACCGAAAGCGCCACCTGGCGCTGTCGCAGATCCAGCTGGCGCAGATAAGATTCAGCCACTGAAACCACCCGTGCCTCACCCACCAAGGTGATGGTGGATAGGCGAGGATCGGTGGTTACCAGAAGCCCCAAGAGCGGACCTGTGTCGGCTCCGTAGGATCTGACATCAGTGGTGGTGCTGTATTGCGTGGTGGATGATGTATTGCTTGTAGCCACCGCATCGGCTTGACTTATCCCAGTGCTGACGGCAGTCCTCACCTCATTAGTTTTTTTAACCTGAGCCCCCAAATTGGCCAGATAATCAGCCGCTGAGTTAGAGCTTATCTGATTCAGCCGATACACCTTGGAGAGCTGGGCCCCAAAACTCTTGCCCAGCACATTGGCCCCTGCCAGAATAGTATTTCCCTGCCGTTTGGCCTGCAGCCCCGCCGCAAGTAAGGCCGAATTCAGAGCCTGGCCGTAGTTTTCATTGCGAAACGAAATCGAAATCGGCAATTGAGAGGCGAAAACATTAGGCGCAGCGTTATCAGCCCTTTTCGAATCTTCCACAAACACAAACCCATAGCCCCCCAGCCGGCTCAGGGCCATCAATACATCACGGGCTGGCGCATTCTTCAGCGTCATCGTCACCGGCGGACCGCTGACATTCAGATAGCTGCTGTTGGTGATCAGCATCGTGCCCACCGCCATGTCCCCCACCGGCGGCGCCACGGCCCGCGGTTGCAGCGGCGGCACATAGGCGGCGCTGGGTTCGCTCACCCGGCCCGGCCGGCGCAGATCCAGGCTGCTGGTTTGCTGGCTGGGCTGGCCGCTGGCGGCAAAACTCAGAATCAGATCGCGGCCATCGGCGCTCACCACCGGCCGGCCCAGGGGATAGCCCGGAATCGGCGTGATCTGCAATTCAAACAACTGGCCGGCGCCCACCAACGAGAGGCTCTGGAAACCGGCCTCCGGCACCGCCAGCCGTTGGCCGCCCGCCGGCAGCAGCGCCGGACGGGAGGTCAACAACCGCCCCAGCCACACCGCGCCCCGGGTGGTCTGCTGCAGTTCCGGCGCCGCACCGACCCCCTCGATCACCACCTCGACCCCATCGCTCTGGCGCCGCACACGCAGATTGAGCCGCTGGTTGGTACCAACCACCTGGCCTTGGGCAACGCCCTGGGCCTGGACCGCAGCGGTCCAGCCGCCCACCCCACCAGTGGCCGCCAAGAAGGCAAGCGACAGGCTGAGGGCCCGAAGCCGGACTTGGCTGGCTCCCCCGGGGGCAATGGCGGCAACGTACCGGGAATCCATGGGGAGGCAACGCAGACGGGGCATGGGTTGGGAAGGGCGGCTCAACGGGAGGATCCGGCGGGGGCAGCCGCCGCAGGGACAGAAGGCCCAGGGGCCGGAGGCCGGAGGCCGGCCGGCGCGGTGGCATCCTCGCCGGGGGCATCAAATACCACCAGGGACAACTTCATCACCAAAATCGGCGAGGACCCTGGCAAAGCAACCGCCCCAGGGGAAGGGGCGCCGCCAGCGGGCTTGTCAGGCAGTGCCAGGCTCAGATCTTGCTGCTTGACCGTCACCTGCAGCCGCTCTAGCCGCTGCACAAAGGCCAAAATCTGGGGGAAGGTGCCTTGCACGGAAAGCAACAGGGGCTTTTCCACGATTCCATCGGCGGCGGCGGACCCGGGAACTGCCTGGGCCCCCGGGGCTCCCGGGGCCCCTGGCATAGCAGGGATTCCTGCCGCTGGGGTGGGTTTTGCCCCAGGGGCAGGGATGGCCGGCTTGGCTGGCGTTGCTCCAGGAGCCGCCACAAGGGCGTTTTGTTCGTAAAGCGCCAGGCTCACGCCCGTGGCCTTGGCTTCGTTGTCCAGGGTGGCCAGCACCGTGCCCCGATCCCCCCCCCCGACCAGCAGGTTGCGCAGCTTGCTGGCCAGGCTTTCGGCCTGCTTGAGGTCCGCCTGGCTACGGGCGAGGCTGGTCTTGAGCTCCATCAGCTGGTCCTGCAGCCTCTGGAACTTCTGGGCCCGCACCAACTCCGAGCGCAGGTTCAGGGCCAGGGGCAGCAGCACCAAAGCGGCCAACAAAGTGGCCACCAGGCCGCAGGCGGCGATCGGCAGACCCAGCCACAGACGCCGCAGCAGCTGCTCCGAAAGGGCTGGTGGTTCGCTTAAGTCGTCGGATTTACTGTTTAAGAACGAAAGGGTCATGGCAACAGCCCCTCGCGTTGCAGCAGCTCCAAACGGCTGGCCATGCCCTCCGCACCAAGAACCCGCAGCACGGCAGCCTTCTGTTGCGGTTTCAGGGTGGCCAAGGGGGCATTGAGCTCAAAAGCCACGCTGGTAGGCGTGTATTCGGCCATGGCGATCTTTCCTTTTTCAACCGGCAGGGGCTTGGTGACCGCCACCAGCCGCTCCACCTTGGTAAGGCTGATGTCCTTGGCAAGCAAGGGCGATTGCTTCAAGGACAACTGCAAAGCATTGATGCGCGAAAACGCCATCGGCTCCACCGCCACCCCTTTGACCTGCAAGGCCGTGTCGCCCAATTGCACCGAACGTATCTGGACCTTCTCGGGGGTTCGCAACTGCAACTCGCCCAACAGGGCGGCACTGGACCTCAGCGTCGCCAGATCGATCGCCCGCTTGCGATTGGCACCATTGACCTGGTTCAAACGAATCTCCTGCTGCTCGGAACGTTCCCGGGCACTTTTTAGTTGACGTTTTGTCTCATCGACCTTCTGGGCAATCCCTTTGTTGGCTTCGTGCTGAGACCAGATCAGACCGGTCAACCCCACCACCCCCAGCAGCAACGAGCCGCCGATCAGGCAACCAAGCCGCAAGAGCGCCGCACGGGAGGGCAACATCTGGGCCATGGAGGGCAACCCCTCGCTCTCCCGCTTCTCCCGCAGAAAATCGTGTTGGATGCCGCTCATGCCGCCACCAGTGCACTAGCCAAACCTTGAAGCACCAGCGATCCATAGTCGCCACAGAAAGCCTCTGCGGGGCTGGGGCTACCCGGGGGCACGAGACGCTCGGCATGGTCCCAGGGGCGGGAGAGAAAAACCTTCAAGCCGCTGCAGGATGGATCCTGACGCCGGTAAAAGGCAACGCAACGGTCGAATTCGGCGACCATTTGCTCCGGTTCCGCCGGTAAGGTCTTCTCGAAAACAGGCACATCGCCCCGCAGCAGGAACAAACGGCAAATCTCCTCTCCTGGGGCAACGACCGCCACAAGTTCAGACTCCCCCAGGCCCGTCAATTCGGGCGCCAATCCGGCCAACAGGCAGGTCTGGGCAGGGGCCAGCCGATCGAGATGGACACCGGCAAGATCAAACACTTTTTCCCAGGCCTCCACCAATGTGCGGGGGGTGGCTGCCAGCAGCAGCTGATTCGGGTGTCTGGGCAGGGGCTGCACATCCAGGCAGGCATCGCTCAGAGAGTAAGGAAGATTTAGGGGCGGATCAAGTTTTCGCAATGCCGCAAGGGGATCCTGGGGCACGGGATCGGCGCTGGGCCACTCCAGCACCCGCCACTGGCTGGCCTCGGGGGGCAAGGAGGCCAGAACATAGCCATCTATCAAGTTGTCGCGCGCCAACAGATCACCGATCAGATCGCCGAGGGCCTCCTGCTCCAGGGGCATGCCAGCGACACAGGTTTCCGGGGGCAATGGGGTATCGATCGTTACTGGGCCCGGACGGCGGGCCGAGTGGGACTGGCCTTTGAGACAATCGTCCTGCAGCTCAAGCAGTACTAACTGGGGAGCAAAAACCGCCTTCCACGAACGCCAACGTAATTGAAGATCATTCAAAAATGGGCTGACTTCCACGAAATCACTTTACTTTGGTTCTTAACTTACCGAAATTCATCGCCAGGGCAAACCCGAACCGACCGCTTCGCCAATCGTTGCCAGCCCATGGCGATCCAGCTGGGTTATCAATCCTTCTAGAACATTGGGAACCAACTGCGGGCCTTCATAAATCCAACCGGTATAGACCTGCACCAAGCAGGCCCCAGCGCTGATGCGCTCCCAGGCCGACTCCGCCGAGTCAATGCCGCCCACACCGATAAGGGGCAAGCTGGGCCCCGCCATCGCCCTCAGCCGCCGCAACACCGCCAGGGCACGCTGGCGCAAGGGCCTGCCACTGAGGCCGCCACTCTCCTGGGCCAAGGGGCGACCCGTGGCCCCCAGGGTGCGATCGCCCAGACCGAGGCGATCCTGGCTGGTATTGACGGCAATCACCCCCGCCAATCCCTCCTGGTAAGCCAGGCGGGCGATGGCATCAATGGCGTCATCTTCCAGATCAGGGGCGATCTTGACCAGCAGCGGCGGACAGCCGGGCAGACGCCGCAGCCGTTCGACCAGGCGCCGCAACTGGATTTCCTGTTGCAGTTCCCTTAGGCCTGGGGTGTTGGGGGAGCTGACATTGATCACCCCATAGTCCCCCAGCGGTGCCAACAGTTCGAGCGAAGCGGCGTAATCGTCAGGGGCCAGCTCCAGCGATACCTTCCTGGACTTGCCCAGGTTGATCCCCAGCACGGCGGGCCGTTGGCCCGCAGGGGGCAAGCCCTGCTGCTCCAGGATGCGGCGCACGGCCATGGCCCCCAGGTTGTTGAACCCCATGCGGTTGAGGGCCGCCCGCTCGGCCGCCAGGCGGAACAACCGCGGCCTGGGGTTGCCCTGCTGCGGCTGGGCGGTGACCGTTCCCAGCTCGGCGAAACCAAAGCCGAAACAATGCCAGATCGCTGCCGCCACGCCGTTTTTATCGAAGCCCGCCGCTAGCCCCACCGGATTGGCAAAGCGGCAACCGAAAAGGGTTTGTT
>CAMDWF010000138.1 GCA_945878795.1 Synechococcus sp. UW140 | reverse complement strand
ATTGGTGCATCTGCACACGCCGATCACCGCCCGGCTGGAGGGGCAACACCCCCTGGCCCTGGCCGAAGCCCTGCACCCGACGCCCGCCGTGGCGGGCCTGCCCCGTCGGCAGGCGATGACCTGGCTGCGCACCCTGGAACCCTTCGAACGGGGCCATTACGCCGCCCCGATCGGCTGGCTGGACAGTGAGGGGGATGCCGACCTGCGGGTGGCCATCCGTAGCGGCATGCTGCGCGGGGACCAACTGGAACTGACGGCCGGGGCCGGTCTGGTCTGCGGCTCCCAGCCCGAGCGCGAACTGCAGGAGGTGGCCCTGAAGCTGGGGGTTCTGCAGCAGCAACTGCACCTGCTGGGCGATGCCAACCACGACCTGGCCCCCTGCTGACGGGTTAGACGGCGACCAGGGGGGCCTCGCCCTCCAACAGGCGTTCCAGCACCAGATCGGCCAGGGGAACACCGGCCAAGCGCTCCACTTCCCGGATGCCGGTGGGGCTGGTGACATTGATCTCGGAGAGGTGGCCATCGATGACATCGATGCCAACAAAGAACAGACCCTCCTGGCGCAACCAGGGGGCGAGCTCGCCACAGATCTGCCGTTCCCGCTCACTCAGGTCACAGGCCTGGGGCACACCCCCAACGGCCAGGTTGCTGCGGAAGTCGCCCGCCACCGGCAAGCGATTGACAGCCCCGAGGGGCTCGCCGTCCACCAGCAGGATGCGCTTGTCACCGGCCGCGACACCTTTTAGAAATGCCTGCACCATCACTGGCAACTGCTCCTGGTTGGTGACCAGTTCGAGCAGGGCCCGCAGGCCCGGCGTCCCGGCGGCGGCAAACACCACCCCCTGGCCGGCGCGGCCGCCGAGGGGCTTGAGCACTACCTCCCCGTGGTCGGCCACGAAGGCGGCCAGCTGGTCGACCCGACTGCTCACCAATGACGGGGCCATCAGGGCACTGAAGCGCAGGGCGCTCAATTTCTCGTTGTGGCCCCGCAGGGAATCGGGACGGTTGAGGACGCGCACACCCCTGTCGTTGGCCAGGTCGAGCAGATGGGTGGCATAGAGATAGGCCTCATCCACCGGCGGGTCCTTGCGCATCCAGACCCAGCCGAAACGATCGAGGGGCAGGAGCTGGGCCTCTGCGGCGCTGAACCAGGGGTCAGGAACCTGCCACTCGCCGCCCTGGCAGGCCATGGGCGCCAGGCTGAGGCGACGTACCCAGCCATGGGCGCGGTGGCCAATCGCCCCCAAGGAGTCATCGGCGTGGGCGGAAAGGTCGGCGAGGGTGCAGGCCCAAACCTCCAGCCCGGCCCTCTGGGCCGCCTGCATCAGCGCCACGCTGGAGTCCTTGGCCGGACGCAGTCGCTCGATCGGGTCGACCACAAAGAGCTGGGCCCCCTGACGCTCGCCGGTGCTGATCACGCTTGCCGACCCAGCAGGTCATCGAGCTCGCCCGTGCGCTCGATGGCGTACAGATCGTCACAGCCGCCGATAGCCCTGTTGTTGATGAACACCTGGGGAACACTGGTGCGGCCGGTGGCGCGGATCGCCATTTGGCGTCGGGCCTCCTCATCGCCATCGATGCGGTATTCGCTGTAAACCACCTCCTTGCGGTCGAGGAGCGCCTTGGCGCGGATGCAATAGGGGCAGAACTGCCAGGTATAGATCTCCACCCTGGGTGGCTTGCCGGAGGCCGAATCAGCGGATTCCTTCCCGATCTTTGACTGGGCCATGGCTCAATTAATGGCAGACATCCCCTCAGCGTAGGCAAGCCACCGGCAATGGCCGACTGGGGGATCCGGTCCACTGGTACGGTCGCCTTCAGCCATGAAGTGCCCCCGTGCTCGACCTCACGGATTTCAAACGCGACCTCTCCGAGCTCACTGACCGCCTGGGCCATGCCCAGGACTGCCTTTGACGTACCGGCCCTGAAGGCCCGTCAGCGGGATCTGGAACAGCTCACCTCCCAGCCCACCTTTTGGGAGGACCAGGCCAATGCCCAAAAGCAGATGCGCCAGCTCGACGAGGTGAAAGCCCAGTTGGCCCAGCTCAGCCGCTGGCAGGGGCTGATCGAGGACGGCCAGGCCACCCTCGAGCTTTACGACCTCGAACCCGACAACGACCTGCTCGAAGAAGCCCATAGCGGCCTGCAAAGCCTCCGCTGCGACCTGGACCGCTGGGAATTGGAGCGGCTGCTCGCCGGCACCTACGACAAAGAGGGGGCGGTGATCTCGATCAACGCCGGCGCCGGGGGGACCGATGCCCAGGACTGGGCCCTGATGTTGATGCGCAGGTACACCCGCTGGGCCGAAGACCACGGCATGAAGGTGAGCGTCGACGAACTCTCCGAAGGGGAAGAAGCGGGCATCAAAAGCTGCACGATCGAAATCGACGGGCGCTACGCCTATGGCTATCTGCGCAACGAGAAGGGCACCCACCGCTTGGTGCGCATCTCGCCCTTCAATGCCAACGACAAACGGCAGACGAGCTTTGCCGGGGTAGAGGTGATGCCAAGAATTGATCAGGACGTGAAACTAGACATCCCCGAAAAAGACCTGGAGGTGACCACTTCCCGCTCCGGCGGCGCCGGCGGCCAGAACGTCAACAAGGTGGAAACGGCGGTGCGCATCCTGCACATCCCCACCGGCCTGGCCGTGCGCTGCACCCAGGAGCGCTCCCAGCTGCAAAACAAGGAAAAGGCCATGGCCCTGCTGATGGCCAAATTGCTGGTGATCGCCCAGGAGCAACGGGCCGCCGAGATCGCCGACATCCGCGGTGACATCGTCGAGGCGGCCTGGGGCAACCAGATCCGCAACTATGTGTTTCACCCTTACCAAATGGTGAAGGATCTGCGCACCGGCGAGGAGACCACTGACGTGCAAGGCGTGATGGACGGCGATCTCGACCCCTTCATCCAGTCGCTGCTGCGCCAGGGTGTGGAAGTAGGCGCTGGGGAGACCCCATGAACGCTGACGAACAACCGCCAAACAACGGATCGGAAGCCGACGCCGGTTTTGTCAAACTGGCCATGCGCAACATGGTGCGCAAGGGCCGCCAGAGCCTGTTCCATTTCGGCTTGACCGCCGTGGGGCTGGTGGCCTTTCTGCTGTTGATCGCCTGGCTCGGTCGCCCCAACTTGCCCCAGTGACATCCGCACCCTGCCTGGAGCTGACCCTGCGGCTTGAGGGTGGTGATGGCGCCCCCCTGGGCGCCGCCATGGCACCCCTGCTGGCGGCAGCGGCACCCCTCACCTCTGGCGACCAGGCCGAGGGCCACTGGCAGGCCCTGCTGGGCGACTGGCTGGACCAACTGACGCCGGAGCTGCCGGCGCAGCTGCGGGCCCCGGCCTACAGCCTGGGTCTGTTGATCACCGATGACCACAACATGGCGGTGCTGAACCGGGAGTGGCGCCAGCAGGAGGGTCCCACCGACGTCCTGGCCTTCGCCGCCCAGGAGGCGCCCCTGCCCGCCAGCGCCCTGGCCGAACTGGGGCAGGACGAGCCCCTGGAGCTCGGCGACATAATCATTTCTGTGCAGACAGCGGCGCGGCAGGCCGAGGAGCACCAGCACGACCTGGCAGGGGAACTGCGCTTTCTGGCCAGCCATGGGCTGCTGCATCTGCTCGGCTGGGACCATCCCGATGCCGCCAGCCTGGAGCTCATGCTGGCGCGACAGCAGGAACTGCTGGCCAAGGCGGGCGTTCCCATCTCAGCGCAAGGTTGATCAAACGACATTTATGCCGCGAAAATGGGCCTAAGGTTTGCGCCACATTCTGGCGTCGACTCAGGCCGGCGGGTGGTTCATGCTTGCTTCCGATGATCCCACTACCCACCTGCGCCCGGTGAGTGGCAACAGCCAGACCCCCCAAAGCCGTGGCCGCAACACCGCCTGGAAGGTGGCCGGCGACCTGCCCTCCAGCTTTCGCTATGCGGCCCAGGGTCTGGCCTACGGCTTCGTTAGCCAGCGGAATTTCCGGATCCATGTTTTTATTGGCAGCTTCGCCTTTGGCCTGGGCCTGTGGCTGCAGCTCAGCCTGGACCGCCTGGCCCTGCTGGTACTGACCGTGACGGCGGTGCTGGTGCTGGAACTGCTGAACACCGCCACCGAAGCGGTGGTCGACCTGGCTATTGGCCGTAAATATCATCCCTTGGCCCGCATCGCCAAAGACTGCGCCGCCGCCGCCGTGCTGGTGGCGGCGCTGGCTTCGATGCTGATCGCGGTGTTGCTGCTGCTGCCACCCCTGCTGGCCCGCCTCGGGCTTTGAATGGGGCCACCCTCGCCCGCCGTGGCGTCCCATGCTTCTGGTTCTTGATAACTACGACAGCTTCACCTACAACCTGGTCCAATACCTTGGCGAATTAGCCGCCGACCATCCCGTGGCGGCCGAAGTCAGGGTCGAGCGCAACGATGCCCTCAGTCTGGAGGCGATTCGAGCCCTCGATCCAGCCGCGATTTTGATCTCACCAGGTCCGGGGGACCCTGATCAGGCCGGGGTTTGTCTGGAGGTGATCCAGGAGCTGGGGGCCAGCGTGCCGATTCTGGGGGTGTGCCTGGGCCACCAATGCCTGGCCCAGGCCTTCGGCGGCCGGGTGGTGCGGGCCCCCCAGCTGATGCACGGCAAAACCTCCCCCGTCCACCACGACAACGGGGGGGTCTTCGCGGGGCTGCCCGATCCCCTCACCGCCACCCGCTACCACAGCCTCATCGCCGAGCGATCCAGCCTGCCGGAGTGCCTGGAGGTGACGGCCTGGCTGGAGGACGGCACGATCATGGGCCTGAGGCACCGTCAGCACCCGGCCCTGCAGGGGGTGCAATTCCACCCCGAAAGCGTGCTGACCCAGGGGGGGCACCAGTTGCTGGCCAATTTTCTCACCCAGGCCGCGGCCTGAAGCGCCGGCGCTAGCTCGCCGGCCAGGGGACTTCAGCAATCGGCCTGTTGCCAGGCGCTCCAGAACATCTCCATCTGGGCTCGGGTGCCGATGCTGACCCGCAGGCTGCCGTCGATGAGGGGCTTGCCCGCCATCGAACGCACCAGGATGCCGGCATCCCTGAGCCGCTGTTCGACGGCGGCGGCCCCCCGGGCCCGGGGCCAGAGCAGCAGATAGTTGCCCCCTTCCCCCTGGTGACGCCACCCTGCCGCCGTCAGACGCTGTTGCAGCAAGGCCTTGGCCGCCAGAACCTCAGCCACGAAGCCATCGACATAGGCCTGGTCGTCCAGGGCCGCATAGGCGGCGGTTACGGCAAAGCTGTTGATGTCGTAGGGCCCGGTGACCCGTCCGACCCGCTCCACCACGGCGGGATGGCCGATGGCAAAGCCGATGCGCAACCCCGCCAGACCGGCCGTTTTGGCAAGGGAGCGCAGCACCAGCAGGTTGGGGAAGGCGGCGAAGGGATCGGCCGCCCCTGGCACCCAGGTGCCTTCTGCTCCGGCGCCAGCCAACAGCAGCGGCAGGACGCTGTCGCCGCTGAAGGCCTCATAGAGCTCATCCACCACCACCAGGGTGGCCGGGGAGGCCGCCGCCAGCGCCAGGATCCGCTCGGGCGCCAGGCGGGTGCCGGTGGGGTTGTTGGGATTGCAGATCAGCAGCAGGCGCGGCGGGGTCCAGGGCTGGGGCGCGGCGACCTGGCCAGGGCCGGGAGTTGGCCCCGTCAAGGCGGCGAGGATTTCGTCAAAGGGAAAGGTGAAATCGTTGTGGCGGTAGGGGATCGCCTCGATTGCCATCCCCTGCATGCGGGCGCAGGGGGAGTAGTAGCCAAAGGTGGGGCTGGTGGTGAGCAGGCGATCCCCCGGGGCGCCGTAGGCCTGAAACAGCGCGTGCAGGGCCCCATCGACCCCGTTGAACAGACCGATGTGGTGGGGCTCCAGGCTCCGGCCCGGCGCCGCCGGACCGGAAATGCGCTGCAAGGAGGCCGCCACCGCCGCCTGGAGGCCGTCGTATTCGGGATAGATGGCGACATGTTCGGCCGGGATGGCCCGAAGCGCCTCCACCACCTTGGGGCTGGGACCCACGGTGTTCTCGTTGAAATCGAGCCGCAGCATTCCCCGCCGCCCCTCCAGGGGAGCGCTGTAGGCCTGCAGGTTCTCCACCTCTGGTCGCGCCGGCGGCGGCGCGGGGACCGGTGGGCGTGCGGGGGCCGCCTGGGGTGCAGCGGGTCGATCCATACCCTGACGGTAGATGGCCCTCGCCCCACCCGCTGCCGCCAGCCAGCAGGCCTCTGGCGGCGAGCCTGCACGAAGTCTGAGGCTGTTGCCTCAGACTTCGTGCAGCTGCATCGCTTCGCGATAACCCCGGCGCAGCAGCGCGGCCGACCGCTCCAGCAGTTCGCGCTCGTCCCGGTCCATGGCGGGCTCCAGGACCTCGATCGCGCCTTCACTGCTGACCACCGTT
>CAMDWF010000137.1 GCA_945878795.1 Synechococcus sp. UW140 | reverse complement strand
GCGAAAAGAACCCAGCGGTTCTCCGGATCTAACGTGCCGCCAAAAGGCACATGAAACTCCTCGATTGAGAGCTGCCCGTTGTGGTGTTTGCGATACATATGCAGCGATCAGCAGTTACAGCAACCGACAATTGCCCTGTTCGTCGCCAGATTAACGCCTCTCGATCGCTGAGACAAGTTGCGCTGCAGTCGATTTGGCTTTCTCAGTAGTCCCTAAATTGGTTTTCCTAATCCGAATGGCTACCAGACCCTGCATACGGAGGTGCCCGCTGGATAGCTTCTAATGAGCCCTGGCCATTCAGCCCTTCTGAGAGTGATTTAGATAGCTTCTAAATCTGTCAGAAACCTGTACGCATTATTGTTTGCATTACAAGGGGCGCCAATGTCTGTACCAAGCCGATGCCCGCATTAAGTGCTTGGATACCGAGTCCGTTACCACCGGGTTGCTTGGTTGCAGGTGACTCCAGTTGCGTCGCTGCCGCAGCAGTCTGGTTGGCTGATTTAAGATCACCGGATTGTTGATAGAGGCTTGAAGCCCAACGAAAATCTTTGGCTGCTAATTCTGTATTGCCTGCTTTTACTCGACAAATGCCCCGCGCCACCCAGGTGATCGCCGCCTGCGGTTGCTGGCGGATTGCATCACCAAACAGCAGCTCGGCCTCCTGGAAGCGGCCGGCTTCAGCGGCGGCCACCCCGGCGTTATGCAGGGCCGCGTAGCCCAGGCTGCCCGGGGCCGCACCCCGCGCCTGCTGCCAATGGGTTTGTTCCAGGGCGCCGGCATCCAGCTGGGCGCCGCTCAGGTCGCTCTGGCGCAGGTCGGTGCCCTCCAGCCGGGCGCCGCGCAGATCCGCCCCCCGCAACGACGCCCCCACCAGGCTGGTGAAACTCAAATCCGCCCCCTGCATTTGGGCGCCATCGAGCAGGGCGCCGCTGAGGTTGGCCCGTTTCAAGACCGCTGACTGCAGGTCGGCATCACGCAGTTCCGCATTCACCAGATCCGCATCCTGCAGCCGGCAACCCGGGCAGCGGCGCTGCTCTAAGAGGCGCATCAGATCTTCGTTGTTGGCCGCCCTGGCCGCTGCGCTCGCCGCCAGCAGCAACAGCCCCAGGGCCAGAGGGGCGAGCCCCAGGGGGGCTAGCCCCTCTGGGGCTCGCCGCGAGGTGGGGCCTGCGGGGTGGCGGCGGGCGCTGCGGGGTGAATTGGCGTCCCAGTCGGCATCCATGGCACGGGCCCCTGCGGTTGACTTTGTTGTACTGCCCGGCGAGGCGCCCTGGCCAGGCCTTGGATCAGGACGGCGACCGGCGCAGTTGCCGCCGCAGGCCTTGGCGCCAGCGCCTCAGGCGGGCCAGCAGCTGCCGTTGGCAGTCCCCAGGCCGGCCGCAGCGCATCCATAGCAGCAGGTCGACAAAATGCTCCAGCTCAGGACCCGGCAGGGGCCGGGCTTGCCACAGACGTCCGCCTCAGATCGCCATCCCCGGCGATGGGCCGTTCATTGGCCAGTGCTTCCGCAGCATCAACCACCGCGCCAAGCGCCAGCTGGGGGTTTTGGTGACACCTCGCACCATCCACAACACTGAAGCCGGTAATAACGGCTACCAGCCCGGCAGCGGTGCCCCCCGTCGCTTCCTTCCAGGGCGGTGAGCGGGGCGCGGAGATGGCCCTACCCCTCCTGCTGAGCCAGGATCAAGCCTCGAACAGCCACTGGTGTCGCCAGCCAGCCCGCAGCTGAAATTCAGCCGCCGGGGCGCCCCTGCCAAGCCAGGGGCCGAGGGCGAACAGCAGCCTTTCCAGCAGATTGATGGCGGATCAGATCGTGCCAAGCCATTCTGGATGGGCCGATCGGTCGCCACCATGCTCTTGGACCCATCCCATCAACGGACTGCGCTGGACGTTTTGCTGATGCTTGTCATGGGACATTGCCTTGGCGATTTCGGGCTGCAGAGTGACCGGATGGCGATAGAGAAATGTCCAGGCCGTGATGCCACCTTGCCCTGGATATGGTGGCTTGGGTCCCATGCCGGCATCCACGGTTTCCTGGTGGGGGCGATCACCGGCGTGCCCCTGCTTGGCTTGGCCGAATGGATCGTCCACAGCCTGATCGACTACGGCAAGTGTCACTCTTTATACCGTCTTCGCGGGGATCAATTACTTCATATTGCTTGCAAGCTGGCATGGACCGCGATTTGGGTAAAATTGTAATCGGATCGATTTCCAAGCTTTCCATAGCCTGCATTCACCTAACTAATCGGCCATGACTGATCGACGCATCGTCCGCATCGGCTTGGGGGCCTTGGCCGCCCTGTCCCTGCTGGCCGAGGGCACTGCCGGCCTGGCCCAGCCCAGCCTGCGCAGCAACTTCCCTGGCCGCCGCATCGGTGGGGGCACCCGCGGTGAATGCGCCGCCCGGGTGGTGGCCCATCTTGTGCCCGCCGACAGCGTCTTTGCCCCTGGGCCCGCCCTCACCATCGCCCTGCTGGAGGGGCCCAGCGCCAACCCCCGGCCCCTCCAACTGCAGTTCCGTCCCCAGGGCCCAGGGGGACCCAGCTCCGCCGCCAACGCCAAGCGGGAGCTAGCCCCGGCTCCTGCGGGCGTGACCCTGCTGGGGGCGGCCAGCTTCAAGGGAGAGGTGTTGTGGGAGTCGTCCTATCGCTGCGGCGACCCCGCACCGGTTTCCAGCGATCCGCTCAGCTTTGTCGAATCGGTGTCGCCCCCGGCCCTGAGCCTTCTTGTCACCGACGTGACACCAAACGACCGCGTCTTCCAGGCAAGGCTGCAGAAGCTCAAGGGGCTGTGCGGTGCCCAGGTGGCCCGCGCTGAACTAGCCAAAAGCTTCGGCCTTGAGGACGTTATTGGGCCGGATTGGCCGGAGCGGCTGCCGGTGCGCTGCCTTTGAGCTCCCAGACGTCGAGGGGTTGCTGGCGACCCTTCACCTGGAGTTCGCCCCAGTGCTCCCAGAGCAAGGCTGCTGTCTGCTCCGGCGGCAGCAGATCACGGGTGGAGGAGGAGACGAGCACCCGGCAGCGGTTGGTCTGTCGGGTTTTCTCGTAGCTCTCCAGCCGCGAAGCGCAGTTGACGGCGTCACCGATCACGGCGTATTCCAGCCGCTCACTGCTGCCCATCGATCCCGCCAGCACGGCGCCGGAGTGGACGCCAATGCGTAGGTACATCTCCGGGGCACCTGCGGCGGCCAGCTCCCGGTTCAGCTGCTCCAGGTGGATCTGGATCTCCAGGCAGGCCTCGATCGCCTCCACCGCATCCGCCAGCTCGCCTTTGCCCACAGGCGCCCCGAACACCGCCAGAAAGCCGTCGCCCGTGAACTTGTTCACCATGCCGCCCCGCTTGGTGATCGCCGGTACGCAAAGGGCCATGCCCCGGTTCAGCCAGGCCAGCAGATCGGCGGGGCTGAGCCGTTCCGACACGGTTGTGAAGTTGCGGGTGTCGGAGAAGACCACGGTGACCGGCAGCTGGCGGCCCTCGAAGCAGCCGTCGCTGAGCAGTTCGTCCCGCTGGGCCCAGAGCTGCTGGGCCACCGCCGGTGAGGTGGTCTGGCCCAGCAGGCGCTCGAACTGCTGGCGCTGCTGCTGGCTGGCGGCCCCCCGACGCAGCCAGGCGGCCGCCGCCATCAACCCCAGGCCCGCCAGGGGCAGGGCGGTCTGCACCCAGATTCCCTTCCACCACAGCAGGCCGACGGAAGCCCCCAGACCCACCGCCGCCACCAGGGTCACCACGGTGATGCTGCGGCGCAGGGTGGTGAAGCGTTCCCCCAGCACCACCCCCAGGCCGAGCCCCAGCAGCAGCAGCAGCTGGCCGCTCCAGCCCGGCAGGGCCGAGATGGCAGGGCTGGCGCCCTCGGCCATCGCCAGCAGGTCGCCGACCCGGTTGGCGTGCAATTCCAAGCCGCTGATCTGGGTCTGGCGGCCCTCCGGATCCAGCACAAAGCGGCTGCGGGGCAACAGGAACAGGTCCCGCAGGGAGGGGGCGGTGCTGCCGATCAGCACGATCCGCCCTTGGATCTGATCCTGGGGCACCTGGTGGCGCAGCAACTGGTTCAGGGAGGCGGAGGCGAAGCTGCCCGGTTGGCGGAATAGGAGCAGCTGCTGCAGACCACTGTCATCCGCACTGAAATAGCCGCCGGAATCGGGATGCAGTCGCTCCAGGGAGTCGGGGGAGGCCTCCAGCCGCTGGCGCAGGCGGGCCTCGCCTAGGTAAACCTCCACCAGGCGCAGGGGCAGGGCCACGGTGGCCGCGTCCTGGCCGGTTACGTGCACGAGGTTGCGCCGCACCACCCCGTCGGTGTCCAACACCAGATCATTGAACGACCGGCGCTGGGGCGGCGTGCCCGGGATCGGGCCGATCGATTCGGCCACGTTGAAGATCGACACCAGCTTGGGGTTGGTGCGGGCCTGCTGGCGCAGGCATTCCTGCTGGGGACCGACCCCCTTGTCGCGGTAGATGTCGAGGCCGATGGCCCGGGCGCCCCCTTTGGTCAACAGGTTGATGGCGTCGCAGAGCAGGCGGTCGTCGATCGGCCAGCCATAGGAGGCGATGTCCTTTTCGGTGATGCCGATCAGCGTGATCGGCTTGGTGGCACCCGACGGGGCCGGCCGCTTGACGGTGACCAGGTCATAGAGGAGGAGGTTGCCCGCCTCGGCGATGCCGCTGAATCGCAACGCCAGCACCACCAGGCCGGCGACACCGTAGGGGGCCGCCAGGTTCAACAGCTTGCCGAATTGCTTGAGGCGTGACGGCGGGGGGGCCATGGTTGCAATCAGAAACGGTATTGAACCTTGCCGTAAAAGCCTTGGCTGAGGGCCCAACTGGCCAAGGCGTCGGAGCCGAGGCCGCTGTTGCCGTTGACGGAAAATGGATTCACCCAGCCCGCCTCAAAGCTCCAGTTGTCCCCCGCCAGCCAGCGGGCCAGGATGCCGCCGGACCCCACGTTCTCGGTGAAGCTGATGTCCTTGAGGCTGGTGTTGATGCCACCAAAGCCAAAGAAGGGCACCAGTTGGAGGGTCTGATTTTTTTTCTGCCAGAAGGTCCAGACCAGCTCACTGGTGCCAAGCCAGCCGTTGTCGCCGCTGATCAGCTGTCCCGGCAGACCCCGCAGGCCCACATCGGAGCCGAGGGTGAATTGCATCGGGGCGGTGAGCGGGTTGGCGGCCACCTGGCCCGCGGCCCGCAGGTTGAGTTGCCAAGCGGGCGCGAACCCCCAGGCGCTGGAGACCAGGGCCCCCAGGGCGGTGGCCTGGCCGGGAATAATGCCGGCGCGGGCCCGTGCATCGAGCTGATCGCTGGGGGTGAAGGCCCCGATGCCCTGCAGGGCGTAGACATTGCCGCTCCAGCCCACGGATCTCGCCAGGCCACTGCCGCTCAGACCCGCCCGCAGGTAGCCGTTCTGGGAGGAACCATTCCCTAAAGCATTAAGGGAGGGCAGGGCTTTGCCGCCCAGAAAGGTGTCGCTGCTGTTGAGGCTCAGGCCCGCGAAGGCGGCCCAGCGCTGGGTGAGGGTTTCCTTGAACACCCACTCCAGTTGGCCGAGCCCCTGGAACTGGCGCGTGCTCAGCTCTAGGTCCCGAATCGCCTCCGGCTCGATCACGTTGCGGCGGCTGTAGCCGAAGGAGCCGCTGAGGTTGAGCTGGTCGGTGAGGGGATGGGTGTAGCTGGCCGAACTGATCACGGCCCCCAGATCCGGGGAGGAGATGCTGGCGAAATCGAGTTCGCCATACAGCAACAACACATCCCCTGGCGAGGCCAGGCCTCCCTTGGCCAGGATGCCCACCGCCCGGCCCTCGCCGGAGCCGGCGGAGCCGTCGTTGCGCAGGGAGAAATCGCCATGGAACGGCTGGGCCCCCTGTTCCACGTTCACCGTCAGCACCGCCTGGGTGGGGTCGCTGCCGAGGCGGGAGAGGTTGCTGCGGATCGTCTTGACCCCCGGTTGCCGTTGCAGCAAGAGCAGCTGCCGTTGCAACTCCCCCAGGTTGAGTTCTTGCCCTTTGAGCGGGGCCAGCAGGCGGGTCACCCGTCGGCTGAGCCAAGGATCTTTGGCGTTGATGCGCGCCTCGACGATGCGGCCGACGACCACATCGAGATAGCCTGGGGCGGGCTTGGATACGGCAAAGACCCTGGTGTTGATGTAGCCATCGCTGACCAGCCGTGCCGTGAGATTGGCTGCGCAGGCCTGGAGCCTTTGGCCCGGATCGCTGATGGCCAGGCAGGGCTGAAATATCTTGACCAGTGCGCTGGCGCTATAGAGCTTGAGACCCCGTACCTCGGGCAGGTTGTTGGGAAGATTGGGCGGAGCGGAGGCCGGTGGCGCGGTGGACGGCTCAGCGCCAGGGGTTGGGTCGGCGGGTTGCACCTCCAGGGAGGGTGCCGGCTTGGTGCGGTTGAGCCGCTGCT
>CAMDWF010000136.1 GCA_945878795.1 Synechococcus sp. UW140 | reverse complement strand
CCTTCTCCAGCAGGTCCAGACCCGTGCCCGTTGCCATGGCCGCCGTAATGCCTACCACCAGCGGATTGTGCTCACAGATCTTCACCAAGGTCTGGCCAAAAACCTTGCTATAGCTAGCTGGCTTCGGTTTGGTGGAGGGGTAGGCCTTGCCCGAGGCCAGGTCAAAGGCGGATTGGGCGTGGTAGCCCACCTGGTCCGCTTCGGCATAGGGATAACCCTTGCCCTTGGTGGTGGCCACATGCACCAACACCGGCCCATCCACCCGGTGGGCGGCCTGGAAGGTGCGTACCATCTCGGCGATGTCGTGGCCATCGACCGGGCCCACATAGGTGAAGCCCAACTCTTCGAATACCGCGCCCACCTTGGGCACCGCCAGACGGCGCATGCTCTCTTTGAGGTTGCGCAACTCGGCGGGCAACTCCCCGTGAAGGAAAGGCAAATGGCGAATCGCCTCCTCCGCATTGCCAGACAGGAACTGCACCGGCTTGCTCAACCGCATGCGATTGAGGTGGGTGGACAAGGCTCCCACCGGCGCAGAGATCGACATGTCGTTGTCGTTGAGGACGACAAGAATGCGAGTGTTGGGCAGGTGCCCGGCATGGTTGATGGCTTCAAGGGCCATGCCCCCGGTGAGGGCGCCGTCACCGATGACGGCAACACAACGGAAGGTTTCACCCCGCCGATCCCGGGCCAGGGCCATGCCAAGGGCTGCGGAGATGCTGGTGGAAGCATGGCCTGCGCCGAAATGGTCGAAGGTGCTTTCGCTGCGCTTCAGGTAGCCGGCCACCCCGCCCTTCTGGCGCAGGGTATGGAAATTGCTGTAGCGACCGGTCAGTAATTTGTGGGGATAGGCCTGGTGTCCCACATCCCAGACCACCCGATCTTCATCAAGGTTCAGGGTCTGGTAAAGGGCCAGGGTCAGCTCCACCACGCCTAGGCCGGGTCCCAGATGGCCCCCGCTGGTGGAAACCACCTCAAGATGTTTCTCACGGATCTGGGCAGCGATGCGCTCAAGTTCTGCGGTGCTCAGGCCCTGTAGCTGATTCGGATGGCTCAGCTCGCTGAGGTGCATGCGGCCACAGACAGAAGAAGCCAATCTACGCCCGCCCGCGGGACAGCTGGCCTTCCCTAACGAGAGGGTTCCCGGCTTGTCACACTGGAACCACTGCCCCGACCTTCCCCCCCCCCCCCAGCGGCGTGTCCGAAGACCCCACCTACCTGCAGCGCATCCTGCGCGCCCGGGTCTACGACGTCGCGATTGAATCGCCCCTCGATCCGGCCCCCAATCTCTCGGCCCGGCTCGGCAACCGCGTCCTGCTCAAGCGGGAAGACCTCCAGCCTGTCTTCAGCTTCAAGCTGCGGGGGGCCTTCAACAAAATGGTCGGCCTCAGCCGGCAGGAACTGGATCGGGGCGTGATCGCTGCCAGCGCCGGCAACCATGCCCAGGGGGTCGCCCTGGCGGCCCAGCGGCTGGGCTGTCAGGCGGTGATCGTGATGCCCGTGACTACCCCTGGCGTCAAGGTGCGCTCGGTGGCGACCCGCGGCGCCGAGGTCGTGCTGCACGGCGACACCTACGACGAAGCCTGCCAGGAGGCCCACCGGCTCCAGGCCGAGCGGGGTCTCTGCTTCATCCACCCCTTCGACGATCCGGAAGTGATCGCCGGCCAGGGCACCATCGCCATCGAGATCCTGCGCCAGTGTTCGCAGCCGCCGGATGTCATCTATGTGGCCGTCGGCGGGGGTGGGCTGATCGCCGGCATCGGCGCCTATGTCAAAAGCCTCTGGCCCCAGGTGGAGCTTGTCGGCGTTGAACCCGTCGATGCCGATGCCATGACCCGTTCCCTGGCGTGCGGCGAGCGGGTGCGGCTTGAGCAGGTGGGCCTGTTCGCCGACGGCGTTGCCGTCAAGCAGGTGGGTGCTCTCACCTTCCCCCTGGCCCAGCTCTACGTGGACCGCATGGTGACGGTGGACACCGACGCCATCTGCGCGGCCATCAAGGACGTTTTCGAGGACACCCGCTCGATCCTCGAACCCGCCGGCGCCCTGTCCGTGGCTGGCATGAAGGCCGATGTCCAGGCACGGGGCCTCCGGGGGCGCACCTTGGTGGCGGTGGCCTGTGGCGCCAACATGAACTTCGAGCGCCTGCTGTTTGTGGCCGAACGGGCCGAAATCGGCGAACAGCGGGAGGCCTTCTTGGCGGTGAACATTCCCGAACAGCCCGGCAGCCTGCGGCGCTTCTGCAGCCTGCTGGGCGGCCACAACCTCACCGAATTCAGCTACCGACTCGCCGATCCCCAGGTGGCCCATATTTTTGTAGGGGTGCAAAGCCGCGACCCCGGCGACACCAGACAATTAATTGCCGATCTGGAGGCAGGCGGCTTCGGCTGCCTCGATCTCACCGGCAATGAGTTGGCCAAACTGCACCTTTGCCACATGGTGGGTGGCCGCCTGGGCGGTGCGGCCAAACAGGCGCCTGAGGTGGGCCAGGAACGCCTGTACCGCTTCGAATTTCCCGAAAGGCCGGGGGCCTTGATGGCCTTTGTCTCCGCCCTGCATCCCAACTGGAACATCAGCATCTTCCACTACCGCAACCACGGGGCTGATGTTGGCAGCATCGTGGTGGGAGTTCAGGTTCCCCCGGCAGAAACCAGCGACTGGGAGCATTTCCTCGCCCAACTGCCCTATCAACACTGGGAAGAGACCGCAAATCCAGCCTACAGCCTGTTTCTCGGCCAACAAGACGCCCTGCCGGCGCCTGCGATTGCTACGGTGACCCCCTAGGGCTTGCGATAACTTGCCAGCAGTGTGGAGCTGGAGTTCTTATGTCCAGCGGATCCTCGCCCCGAGAGGGCGGTCCAAGCACGCCCCTGTCAACAAACTTCGGCCTATCCCTCCCTGCCAGGATTGAGGCCATTCTCTATTTGAAAGGTCGTCCCCTCAGCCTGGCGGAACTGGCGGATATTGCCGGCATAGACCGCTCGCAGGCGGAGCTCGCCCTGATCACCTTGATGGCGGATTACGCCCACCGGGATACCGCCCTGGAAATCCACCAGGAAGGGGCGCGCTATAGCCTGCAGCTGCGCTCCAGCCTGGCGGATCTGGTGCAGGATCTCCTGCCTGTCGATCTCTCCACCGCCGCCCTGCGCACCCTGGCCACCATTGCCCTGAAAAAGCGCATCCTCCAGTCCGACCTCGTCGAGCTGCGCGGCTCAGGTGCCTACGACCACATCAAGGAATTGTTGGCCCAGGACTTCATCGAACGCAAACGGCAAAGCGACGGTCGCTCGTTCTGGCTGAGCCTGAGTGAGAAATTTCATCGCACTTTTGCGATCCGTCCCGAGGAGGTTGCCAAGACGCCGCGACCGGCACCGGACAGAGCCGACACACCGTCTTAGAATCCGAAAACCATCATTCTCCTTGGTTCCATGCCGATCTTTAGCCAGCTAGTGGACGTGCTGGCGCGAACCCTGATGATTTACTCGGTCTTCCTGTTGATCCGGGTGCTGCTTAGCTGGTTTCCCAACCTGGATTGGGGCAGTAACCCCATCCTCAGCGGCCTCAGCTCGATCACCGATCCTTACCTCAACCTCTTCCGCGGCCTGATCCCCCCCCTTGGCGGCATTGATCTTTCTGCCTTTGTGGCCTTCCTGGCCCTCAACCTGGTGCAGAGCCTGCTGGAACAGGGCAAGATGCTGCTGGCCACCTCAGGGCTGGGTTAATTTTTGGCCTACTAAAGGGGGACTCACAGCCCCAGTTTCGGTCTAACCATCGGCTCTATAGATTCTAACTAACTAAGGCAATCAAGGCAGCAGGGCTTCTTCGAGGGGCAGTAATTCCTGACCAGGTGCGGCACCGATTCTTACCGGGGAATTGAAGCCGCGGGCCTTGGCGCTGCGCACGCTAAAAGGGCCTGGGGTGCCGGCCGGCACCGCCAGCCTCAGGGCAAAAGTCGACTGGCCAGGGGGAATATCGCCAATGGAGCCCAGCCGGGTGCGATTGGGGAGCACCGGTTCGCCGCTGGCGTCGAGGATCAGGGCAAAGACATCGGTGTCCCGCATGGTGCGAGAGCTGCTGTTATTTACCTGGCCCCGCAGGGCATAACACGAAGCTCCGGAGGGACGGCGCTGTTCGGGCTGGCTGCCTACGTCCTGCAGCGGGCAAGGGGCGATCGTCACCTCACTGACGCGCATTTCCAGGGCCTGGGCCATGGCCGGAACCCCAAGCCAGAGCCCCAGGAACAGCCCCAGGGCCGTCAGCAGTCGCCCCAGGGGCCAAACCATCCGTGGCACAAGGTGGGTCACCGCAGCTGTCAATCAACAGTTTCAGGCTAGGGACGTACGCCCGGGGGTGTCAGCTCAGCGGCGGTCGCCGCTGCCCGCGATTACATCCCGGGCCACCCTGCTGGCCAACTTGGCCAGGTTGGCTTCGGCTATCTCGTCGAGGCTGAGCTGGAGCTCGGTGGCCAGCTGGGACACGTACCAGAGCACATCCCCCAATTCGAGCCGCAGGCCCTCCAGGGAGCTCGCATCGAAGTCCCCTCCTTGGTCGCGCAGCACCTTTTTCACTTTGTCCGCCACCTCACCCGATTCTCCGCAAAGCCCGAGGGTGGGATAAATCGGGTTGGCACCGGCATCTGGATAACGGGCCGTTTCCCGGGAGCGCCGCTGGTAAGTGGCGAAGTCCATGGTGAGCCTGGGCCGAAAGAGTCAAGATGGTAGTTTCCGCCATTCATAGTGAGATCCCATGGCCACGGTCGATCCGATGCGTCGTACCAAGATCGTGGCCACGATTGGCCCGGCCACCGAATCCAAACAGGTTCTGAGCCAGTTGATCGAAGCGGGTGCCACCACCTTTCGCCTTAACTTTTCCCACGGCGATCACGAGGACCACGCCGAGCGCATCACCACCATCCGCCAGGTGGCCCAGGAGTTGGGTGTGCACATCGGCATTCTCCAGGATCTGCAGGGTCCAAAGATTCGCCTGGGCCGCTTTGAAGCGGGCCCGATCTCCCTGGCCACAGGCGATGCCTTCACCCTCACCTCACGGCAGGTGAACTGCAACCAAGCGATCGCCACCGTCACCTACGACAAACTGGCCGATGAGGTTCATAGTGGCTGCCGCATCCTGCTCGACGATGGCCGGGTCGAGATGGTGGTGGAGCGTGTTGACCAGGCCGATCAAAGCCTCCACTGCCGCGTCACGGTCGGGGGCGTGCTTTCTAACAACAAGGGGGTCAATTTCCCCGATGTGCAGCTCTCGATCCGGGCTCTCACCCCGAAGGATCGCCGTGACCTCGCCTTTGGTCTGCAACAGGAGGTCGACTGGGTCGCCCTCAGCTTCGTGCGCAATCCCTCGGACATGCAGGAGATCCGAGATCTGATTGAGAGCCACGGTTGTAATACACCGGTGGTGGCCAAAATCGAAAAATTCGAGGCCATTGATTCCATCGACGCCATCCTGCCCCTGTGTGACGGCGTGATGGTGGCCCGGGGCGATTTAGGCGTCGAGATGCCGGCCGAAGAAGTCCCCCTGCTGCAAAAGGAACTGATTCGCAAGGCCAACAGCCTGGGCATCCCGATCATCACCGCCACCCAGATGCTCGATTCGATGGCCAGCTGCCCCCGCCCCACCCGGGCCGAGGTCAGCGATGTGGCCAACGCCATCTTGGATGGCACCGACGCCGTGATGCTCTCCAACGAAACCGCCGTTGGCGATTATCCGGTGGAAGCGGTGGCCACCATGGCCCGGATCGCCCGGCGCATCGAGCGCGACTATCCCCTGCGGATCCTTGATGGCCAGATGGCCACCACCATTCCCAACGCCATCAGCCAGGCCGTCAGCAGCATTGCTCGCCAACTCAACGCCGCCGCCATCCTGCCCCTCACCAAGTCGGGAGCCACCGCCCGTAACGTCAGCAAATTTCGCCCCAGCACCCCAATCCTGGCGATTACCAGTGATGAGTCCGTTGCCCGCCAACTGCAGTTGGTCTGGGGCGTGAATCCGCTGCTGATCCCCGAGCAACGCTCCACCGCCAGCACCTTCACCCTGGCGATGGGGGTGGCCCAGCAGAAAGGCCTGTTGCGGGAGGGCGATCTGGTGGTGGAAACCGCCGGCACTTTGGAAGGGGTCAGCGGTTCCACCGATCTGGTGAAAGTGGGCATCGTCTCGGCGGTGCTCGGACGGGGGATCGGCATCGGCACGGGTTCGGTTAGTGGCAAGGTGCATCTGGCCAGCTCCCCCGAGGAGGCGGACCGCCTCGTAAACGGCGAGATCCTGGTGGTGCGTGAAACCAATCCCTCCTATCTGGACGCAATCCGCAAAGCCAGAGGGGTGATTGTGGAAGAAGAAGGGCGCCAGGGTCACGTGGCTTCCGTTGCCGAACGGCTCGGTGTGCCGGTGATTTTTGGCGTCGCCAACGCCACGG
>CAMDWF010000135.1 GCA_945878795.1 Synechococcus sp. UW140 | reverse complement strand
TTGACCCAAGGAGAGGGCGAGGGGTTCGGACATGCAAAAAGGATGATTGAAAAACCTGAGTAAACACTACGAACTGTTTCAAGTGCCAAAGTATCCAATGCGACATAGCTGGCTGGCTTGCAGCAAAAAACTAGCGTTTGCTGATGTTTGCCGCCTCGATAAGCCCCCTGTATCGGGGATGGCTGGGCAAGGAAAGCCCCAGTTACTTGGGGCTTTGAGGCGCTGTTTTCTGGGCTGGGGCCATGCCCTGGAATGGATGTCGCTTGGGCCGGCGCGAGGGCTGCCCCAGGATCCAGACGATTTGGCCAGGTCAGAACATGCACACGGCTTGGGGTGTTGGGCCGGCTGGCAGGGGCTTCCGGGACGGGGGGTTATGTGATATAAAAAATCTTCTCGTGGGGGCGGTTGATACTCAGGATTTGCGTCCGGCGGCCTTGGACTTGTGTTTGAGGCGATTGGCCTCCCGTTTCTTGCTGAGGGCTTCCTCTGCTCGGGCCTGTTCCGCTTCCTGGCGCTCCTCCTCCTTTTTCTGCAGGTAATAGGCGTAATCCCCGCGGTAGATCACCAGTTCGCCATCACGCAGCTCGACAATGCGGTTGGCCACCCTGGAAATGAAGTAGCGATCGTGGGAAACAACCAGAGCCGCCCCTTCGTAGGCCCGCACAGCATCCTCCAGCATCTCCTTGGCCGGAATATCGAGGTGATTGGTGGGCTCGTCCAGGACCAACAGGTTGCATGGGGTCACGAGCATCAGGGCGAGGGCGAGACGTGCTTTCTCCCCGCCACTGAGCTGGCCAACGTTCTTGAACACAGAGTCATTGCTCAGCCCAAACCGGCCCAGAAGACTGCGCACCTGGGTCTGGGTCCAGTCGGGGACGGCGCTGAACAGGGTGTCGATCACCGTCCGATTGAGGTCGAGGGCCTCAGCCTGGTTTTGCTCGAAGTAGGCGGGAATCACGTTGTGTTCCCCGATTCCCCCTTCTCCCTCCTCCGGTTGTTCCAGGCCCAGCACAAACCGAAGCAGGGTCGATTTGCCAGCCCCATTGGGGCCCACCAGGGCGATCCGATCGCCCCTTTCGACCTCTAGGTTGGCGCCCAGAAACAGCAGCCGATCGTCGTAGCTGTGGCTGAGATCCTTGAGGGAAGCGACCACTCGGCCGGAACGGGGCGCCGGGGGGAACTGGAAACGGGGCCCCTCGGCCCCTTCGAGGGGAGCTTCAATGCGCTCCACTTTGTCCAATAACTTCTCGCGACTCTTGGCCTGGGTGCTGCGGGTAGCACTGGCCCGGAAGCGGTCGATGAAGGCCTGCTGCGTGCCCAGCTCCTTTTGCTGCCGCTCATAGGCGGCCTGGGTGGCTTCCCGTTCGAGTTCCTTTTGTTCGAGGTGCTGGCTGTAGTTCCCCAGGTAAGTGCGTGAGATGCCCCGTTCGGTGGCAACGATCTGATTGCAGACACGATCTAGGAATGTGCGGTCATGGCTGATGACAACCAGTGGCACGGTCTGTTCCAGCAGATAGCTCTCTAGCCACTGAATTGTTTCTACGTCAAGATGGTTGGTGGGTTCATCCAGCAGCAGCAGGTCGGGATCCTGAAGCAGAATTTTCCCCAGGGCGATACGCATCTGCCAACCGCCGGAAAAGTCTCCGACCGGCCGTTCGGCCTGCTCAACAGTGAAGCCGATCGTGGGCAACAACTTGTCGATGCGGGCCTCCAGTTCATAACCATGCAGGGCCTCGAAGCGGCTCTGGAGACGACCGAGTTCTTCGATCAGTCGATTCAGGAACTCGGCATCGTCGGCTGCCTGCTCCGTCGCCATCTCATTTTCGACCAGGCGCATGCGATTTAGCACCTCGGCGGCTTCCCCAAAGGCCTGAAACAATTCCTGGCGCACACTGCTTAGGGGATCGACATCAAATTCTTGTTGCAGATAGGCGATACGAGGATCGCCTTTGCGAATCACCTGGCCGCTGCTGGGCTCCTCAAGTCCGGCGATGATCCGCATTTGGGTGGATTTGCCTGCCCCATTCACGCCCACAAGTCCGATGCGGTCCCCGGCTTTCACCTCCCAACTCACATCCTTGAGCACCTCTCCAGTGGGGTAGATCTTGCCGATACGTTCGAGGCGCAGCACGGAGAAAGGGATCCCTAAGTCCCTTCATCATCCCCCGGCGCCAGGGTCGCTTGGGTCTGGCCGGTCCGTCAGACTGGTGGGCCGCTGCTTCCCGCAGACACCAGCAGGGTTCCCGATGATCAAACGCCTTGAGCAGGTGGCTGCCCTCATGGTTGCGGCCGGCCTGGCCCTCGTGAGCTATTGGCTATTTTTCAGCTGGGCCCAAGGGGGAGGAGCCCAGCACCGTCGCCTGCCCCCACCCCGCTCCATGGGAGCGCCAGGGGAGCCGGGCGCCTCCGCTGAAGCGATTTGGCGCTGGAGATTGCTTGTGCCCTCAGAGGCCCCCGCGGGCCTTGAGCAACCATTGTTTCGTGTCCAGATCGTCAAGAGTGGCTATGTGGGCTCGCACCTCATCTATCGACACCGGCAGCCCCAGGGCGGCGCCGATCTCGATAATGCGTGAAAGCGTGCCGCTGGGATCTTGGAGGGCCTGACGGAATAGGGCCTGGGTCAGCGCCTCATCAGCACTGATCCTGCTGTATAGAAGGGCGGCGTTGCCAGAGGACGGCTCGCCCGGGGACGATTGTGCGGAGGGACTGAGGGCCATCTTGGGGGGCAGGGGGCGGGCTTTGAACGCCCATCTTCCCCTTCGGGTTGCCCTGGGGGTTCAGGCAGCGGCGGTTTGCTCATCCACGTCGGTGCCGGTGGCGGAGGCATCTTCCATGCTGCGGGCATCAAGGCAGAGAACCTTGCGCAACTGGGCGTAATTGGCCGCCAGGGAGGGCTGCCCCTCCTGTTGGGCGCCAAATTCCGCCCGTTGCAAAACATGGTGCAAGTGCGTCAGCAGGTATGTACTGATCACAGCCGACACCAACACATCACTGCGTTCGGGACTGCTGCGTTGGTTGGCTCGGCTTTTGACCTGCGGATTGGCCGCTGGCGTCTTGGGGTGAACAGGGGTGGATCGGGCCATGGCGCGGACCGGTACGGTGCTGCAAGCATAATGCTGGATACTATCCCTGAAGATCTCTGTACACTTCTTCCTAACCCTGCGGAACTCCGCAGCCAGATCTCTGCAGCCGTGGCCACCCGTCAGACCTCCTCCAGCGGGCGATCTAAATCACCCAGAATCCAGGTGGTGCTGCCCGAAGACGTCTGTAAAAAATTGGCCACCTTGGCGGAGGCGGAGTCTCGGACCGTCAGCAATATGGCCAAGGTCCTGATCCAGCAAGGTCTCGACCGTATGGAACGCCAGCAGGGCGAGGGGACCGCCCCCGGCAGTGCCCGTTTCCGCGAGGTCCTCGAACGCCAGCAACGACTGGGATCTCGACGACTCAAGGGGGTTCCTCGCCGCCTGCGCTTACCCCGCACGCAGGGCTGATGAGGGACCACAAACCAATATTGAACTAATACGCCCCGTTCAAGTGATGGAGTGCCTTGCCGCCGTTAACCCTGGTGCTGGGCCCAGAGACCCAGTACTGCGGCTTTTCGGGCGCCGGTCACCGAGGGCAGGGAGCCGGCATGGCCCTGTTGGTGCCACCAGGCCAACAGGGCAAAGGCCAGGGCTTCCCGCTGGGAGTCGCCGATGCCCAGGTCGGCCAGGGGGCGGACGGCCAGGCCGCGGCAGCGGCGTCGCAGCTGGCCCATCAGCATGCGGTTGCGGGCGCCGCCGCCGGCCACCAAGAGTTCCAGGGGGCGAGGGCCCCGCTCAAGATCCTGGGCAACGACGGCTGCCGTCAAGGCCGTGAGGTTGGCCAGGGCGTCGGCGGGGTCCCGGGAGCCCTGCTCGGCCAACTGGCGGAGCCGCTGCTCCAGGTCGGTGGCGCCAAACAACTCACGGCCGGTGGATTTGGGCGGTCGCTGCAGGAAGTAAGGCTCCTGTAGCCATTGCTGAATCAAGGCTTCGTTGATATGGCCGCCCAGCGCCCAGGTCCCTTCGTCATCGAAACTGAGTTGCCCCTGGCTGAAGCGTTGCACTGCCAAGTCAATCAGCGTGTTGGCCGGGCCACAATCCCATCCCAGCACTGGGTTGCGCCGTTCCGGTCCGACTCCGGGCGGCAGCAGGGTGAGATTGGCGATGCCGCCAAGGTTCAGCAAGGCTCGCCAGCCGCCGATGCCCCCCAGCAAGGCCGCATCAGCGGCAGGCACAAGGGGAGCACCCTCGCCACCGAGGGCAAGATCGGCACTGCGGAAATCAAAGACCACAGGCCGGCCCAGCAGCTCGGCGAGTAGCGGACCCTGCAGCATCTGCCAGCTGAGGCCTCGCCGTTGGGCCGTTGGCGGTCGGTGCCAGATGGTTTGGCCGTGACATCCGACCAGTTGGCTCTCCCCCCCGGGGTCGCAGGCCCGGGCCGCTTGCGCTTGCGTTTCGGTGACGGCTTCGGAGAGATCCAGCAGGTTGGCGGCCGCAAGAGCCTGACCCTGGCCGATGGCCACCAGGCTGCGCCGAAGCTCGGGGGCATAGGGCGTGGCGGCCGAGGCGAGGATGCGCCATTCGGGGCGGTCGGGGCGTCCTGAGAATTCCGCCAAAACAGCATCGACGCCATCGGCACTGGTGCCGCTCATCAGACCTAAAACACGCATGCTGGCCATGGCGTCAGGCCCTCTTCAGCGGCTTGGACAGCTGGCTGGGGGGCCAGGGACACCTTTGCGTCATGGGTTTTGGGTCCCAATCACCGCACCGCTGGGTGGCCATGGCCTTCACCCTGGTTCAGCGGTTCGGCTGGGGGGTCATGCGCAGGTAGGGACGGATCTCGGTGACCCCTTTGGGGAACTTGGTCCGGGCCTCGTCGGTGGGGATGGAGGGGACGACAACGCAATCATCGCCGTCTTTCCAGTTGACGGGGGTAGCTACCTGGTGATTGTCGGTGAGCTGAAGTGAGTCAATAACCCTCAAAATTTCGTCGAAATTGCGGCCCGTGCTGGCGGGATAGGTGATCTGGAGACGGAGCTTTTTGTTGGGATCGATGATAAACACCGATCGCACCGTGAGGTTGTTGAGGGAATTGGGGTGGATCATGCCGTACAAATCGCTGACTCGTTTGTCAAGATCTGCAAGAATCGGGTAGTCAACCGTCGTTTTCTGGATCTCATTGATATCGCAGATCCAGCCTTTATGACTTTCGGCCGAGTCAACGCTCAGGGCGATGGTCTTTACGTTGCGTTTTTCCCATTCCGGGCGCAGGCGGGCCACTTCACCCAGTTCCGTGGTGCAGACCGGTGTGTAATCAGCGGGATGGGAAAAGAGAACCACCCAGTGATCATTGGCGAAATCGTAAAGATTGATCGGGCCCAGCTGGGAATCCTGGGTGAAATCGGGAACGGTATCGCCGAGCTGAAGGGCCATGGCCTCAGGGGAAAAGACTTCTGAATGTTGGCATGGCGGCTCTGCCAGAGCAGGGGAGGCTGGGGGCCAGTCCTGCAGACGCTGGCAGAGATGCTGCAAGCCCAATCGCGAAGTGGCCGAAACGAAAAGCATGTCCGGGACCAGGGCCTGGGCCCGCTCCAGCTCGGTGTTGGGGCAGCGGTCGATCTGGTTGCCGATCACCTGCCGCGGTCGATCGGCGCCCAATCGATCCATGATCGTCTCGACAGCTTTCAGCTGCTCGGGCCAGGCCGGATCCCCCAGGTCCACGACGATCAGCAGACCATCCGCCTCCAGCGCCTCCTCCACGGTGGATCGGAAGGCCTCCAGCAGGGCCGGTGGCAGATCCTCGATGAAACCCACCGTGTCGGTGATGAGGATTTCCCGTGCTCCTTCGCTGGCACCCCCGAGATGCAGGCGCCGGGTGGTCGGATCCAGGGTGGCGAAGAGCTGGTCCGCGGCTAGGACCCCCTGGCCGGCAGGGGCGCCAGTCAGGGTGTTGAGTAGGGAACTCTTGCCCGCGTTGGTGTAGCCCACCAGGGCCAGCCGCGCCATATCAGAGCGTTGTTGCCTGAGGCGGGTTCGATGCTCCCCCAACCGTTGGACATCCCGTTGTAGGCGCTCCAGCCGGCGGGCGATGGCGCGGCGATCCTTTTCCAACTGGGTTTCACCGGGCCCCCGGGTGCCGATGCCGCCCCCTTGGCGGGAGAGACTTAGACCCCGACCGGTGAGCCGGGGCAGGCGGTAGCGCAGCTGGGCCAATTCCACCTGCAACCGACCGGCGGCGCTGGCGGCCCGTTGGGCAAAGATGTCCAGGATCAACTCACTGCGGTCGCTGACAGGCAGGTCCAGGATCCGTTCGAGATGGCGAGCTTGCAGGGGACTGAGTTCCCGGTCGGTAACCACCAGGTTGGCTCCAACTCTTCGGGCTTCCAGGGCCGCCTCCCGCAGTTTGCCGTCCCC